>SLPP01000384.1 GCA_007131945.1 Paracoccaceae bacterium
AATCGGTTCTGGACGATTACGGCATCAAGGGCGAGATCGTCGCCGTCCGCCCCGGCCCCGTGGTCACGCTTTACGAACTCGAACCCGCGCCGGGGCTGAAGGCCTCCCGCGTCATCGGCCTGGCCGACGACATCGCGCGGTCGATGTCGGCGCTCTCGGCGCGTGTATCCACCGTGCCCGGCCGGTCGGTCATCGGGATCGAACTGCCGAATGCGCGGCGCGAGAAGGTCGTGCTGCGCGAGATCCTCGGCGCGCGCGATTTCGGCGACAGCCAGATGCGCCTGCCGCTGGCGCTCGGCAAGGACATCGGCGGCGAACCGGTTGTCGCGAACCTCGCCCGGATGCCGCATCTGCTGATCGCCGGGACCACCGGTTCGGGCAAGTCGGTGGCGATCAACACGATGATCCTGAGCCTCCTCTACAAGCTCACGCCCGAGGAATGCCGGCTGATCATGATCGACCCCAAGATGCTCGAGCTTTCGGTCTACGACGGCATCCCGCATCTGCTCTCGCCGGTCGTCACCGACCCCAAGAAGGCGGTCGTGGCGCTGAAATGGGTCGTCGGCGAGATGGAGGAGCGCTACCGCAAGATGTCGCGCATGGGCGTGCGCAACATCGACGGCTACAACGGCCGCGTGCGCGAGGCGCTGGCCAGGGGCGAGATGTTCCGCCGCACCGTGCAGACCGGCTTCGACGACGTGACCGGCGAGCCCGTCTTCGAGACCGAGGAATTCCAGCCCGAGCTTCTGCCCTTCATCGTCGTCATCGTCGACGAGATGGCCGACCTGATGATGGTCGCGGGGAAAGAGATCGAGGCCTGCATCCAGCGGCTCGCGCAGATGGCGCGGGCAAGCGGAATCCACCTGATCATGGCGACCCAGCGCCCCTCGGTCGATGTCATCACCGGCACGATCAAGGCGAACTTCCCCACAAGGATCAGCTTCCAGGTCACCTCGAAGATCGACAGCCGCACGATCCTCGGCGAACAGGGGGCCGAGCAGCTCCTCGGCATGGGCGACATGCTCTACATGGCGGGCGGCTCCAAGATCACCCGCGTGCACGGGCCGTTCGTGAGCGACGAGGAGGTCGAGGACGTGGTCAGGCATCTCAAGTCCTTCGGCCCACCCGAATACATGTCGGGCGTCGTCGAGGGGCCGGATTCGGACAAGGAGGCCGATATCGACCTTGTCCTCGGCCTCGGCGAATCCTCGGGCGACGACGCGCTCTACGACCAGGCGGTGGCGATCGTCGCCCGCGACCGCAAGTGCTCGACCTCCTACATCCAGCGCAAGCTGGGCATCGGTTACAACAAGGCCGCGCGGCTCGTGGAGCAAATGGAGGACCAGGGCGTCGTCACGCCCGCGAACCATGTCGGCAAGCGCGAGATCCTCGTGCCCGAGGCGTGAGCCTGGGGCGGTCGCCGGGCTGAGCGAAGGCGGTGCGATGGCCAGGGCCCGGTGCCGGATTCAAGCGCGACAAACCTTGCCACAAGGTTAAGATCACGTCTTTTATATTTTGATATCATAAACATGGACGATTGTCCGCTGGCGGACGCCGCCTCAGGCCAGCCGCCTGCGGTGGCGATAGGCACCGTAGGCGATGACGCCAAGATAGGCGAGATCGGCCAGCACCAGCAGCGCCCAGGGGCGGATCACGGCGAACCCGACGAAGACCGCCGCGCCCAGGAGCACGAACACCGCACGGTTGCGCGGCACCCGCAGCCCCTTCAGCGAAATCGTCGGCAGGCGCGAGATCATCAGCAGCCCGACCAAGGCGATGTAGATCGCGACCGGCACCGCCAGATCGCTCGTGTCGATCCAGCCTGCGAGCGAAAGGTAGACCGGCAGCAGCGCCAGCATCGCCCCCGCCGGTGCCGGCACGCCGATGAAATGCGCCCGCCCCGGCGGCGGCGGCGCATCGCGCATGACGTTGAACCGCGCGAGCCGCAGGCAGGCGCAGAGGATGTAGAGCAGCACGGCGAGCCAGCCCAGGCCGGGCATCCCCGCCATCGCGAAATGAAAGACGAAGATCCCCGGCGCGACCCCGAAACAGACGAAATCCGACAGCGAATCGAGTTCGGCCCCGAAATGACTCGCCGCGTTCAGCCGCCGCGCCAGCAGCCCGTCCATCACGTCCATCACCGCCGCCAGGATGATCAGCGCCGCGGCGATCTCGTAGCGTCCGTCCAGCACGTAGCGGATCGAGGTCAGCCCTGCGCAGAGCCCCAGCAGCGTCACAAGGTTCGGCAGCAGGTGCAGCAGCGGCAGGCTGCGCCGGTCCGGCTGCGGCTCGAGCGTATCGACGGGCGAGTCGATCTCGTCGCGGTCGGGCATCGGTTCAGCGCACCACGCCCGCGCGCGGGGGCTCGCTGGCCTGCAGGTCGGCCAGCACCGTCTCGCCCGCGATCATGCCCTGGCCCACCGCGACCAGTGGCGCCACGTCCTCGGGCAGGTAGACATCGACGCGCGAGCCGAAACGGATCATGCCGAAGCGCTGGCCGGTCTCGAGCACATCGCCCGGCTGCACCTCGCAGAGGATCCGCCGGGCGACCAGTCCGGCGATCTGCACCACCGCCAGGCTGCGTCCGTCACCCAGTTCCAGCGCCAGGCCGTTGCGTTCGTTGTCCTCGCTCGCCTTGTCGAGAGAGGCGTTGACGAACTTCCCCGGCCGGTAGGCGACCGCGGTCACAGTGCCGCCGACCGGCATCCGGTTCACGTGGCAGTCGAAGACGTTCATGAAGACGCTGACCCTCGTGCGCGGCGTCTCGCCCAGCCCCAGTTCCGCGGGTGGCGCGGCGGGCTCGATCGCCGAGACGATGCCGTCGGCCGGGCTGACGATCAGCCCGTCGCGGTCGGGCGTCACCCGGTCGGGGTCGCGGAAGAAGTAGTAGCACCAGACGGTCAGACCGACACCAATCCAGCCGAGCGGGGTCCAGACCAGAAACAGCAACAGCGTGACCGCGCTGAAAACCGCCAGAAAGCGGTAGCCCTCGCGATGCAGGGGCTTGATGACGGTCGCGGCGAGATCGGCGGCCATTCGGCGGGCTCCTCGACTGGGCGCCCGTCGCTATAGACGGTTTGGCGGCCGAGGCAAAGACCCGCGCGTTGGCTCACTCACCACGGCCGGCTTGCTTTTCAGCGGCGCGGAACTCCTCGCGCGCGCGGGCCAGCATGGCCGGTTTCAGCAGTTCGGCGAGCCTGATCGGTTCGGTTGCCCAGAATCTGGGGTCGTGGTTGCAGATCGGACAGCTGACGCCCTTCGAGGCTGGGCATACGGCAAAGACCCCGCCACCTTCGCAGGCGCAAACGCCCCAGTTCGTGATGCACGAATTGCACATCTTGAACCCCTCCCGCTTGTTCGGAACAGCCGATGCTAGGGCTGCGCATGCGGCGCTGTCAACGATGCGTTCACGTTGCGCTGCCGGTCCGCCGGAAGGTCAGGTAGCAGGGGCTGCGCCCTTCGCGTAGGGCCTTGGCCTCGTAGCGTGTGGTGATCCAGTCCGCCCAGGGTTCGGTGCCCCGCGACACCGGCTCGAATCCGGCGCGGGACACCTCCTCCAGCGTCTGGCGGGCATAGTCGGGGATGTCGGTGGCGATGCGGAACTCGGCGCCGGGCGCGCAGGCACGGGCAAGCGGGTCGAGGTATTCGGGAGTGACGAAGCGGCGGCGATGGTGGCGCGCCTTGGGCCAGGGATCGGGATAGAGCAGGAAAACCTTCTGCAGGCAGGCGGGCGGGAGGACGTCGAGCAGGTCGCGCACGTCGCCCGGATGGATCGCGACATTCGCTAACGGTGCCTGCCGCAGACGGCCCAGCAGCATGGCCACGCCGTTGACGAAGGGCTCGCAGCCGATCAGCCGTACCTCCGGATGAACGCGCGCCATGTGCAGCAGATGCTCGCCGCCGCCGAAGCCTACTTCCAGCCACACCGGCCCTGTACCGGGCAGGACGGAAAGGTCCAGCAGTGCGCGGGTCGGGTTCTCGGCAGCGGTCACGCCCCTTAGCCGGTAGTGCGGCAGATCCTCGGCCAGGTAGCGCCTCTGGCTCGGCCGCAGCGTCTTGCCGTGGATGCGGCCGTAGAAGTTCCGCTGCGGCCGCGTCTCGGCCTCATCGCCCATGGCATCCCGCTCCGATCCCGGGGCGCCCCGGTCACAGGTCCTTCGCCAGCGTCGCGGCGAGGTCGGTCCGTTCCCAGGAGAAGCCGCCGTCGTTCTCGGGCGCGCGGCCGAAATGACCATAGGCCGAGGTGCGGGCATAGATCGGTCGGTTCAGCCCCAGATGCTCGCGGATGCCGCGCGGGGTCAGGTCCATCGCCCGGCCGACGACGCGCTCGATCTCGGCGTCCGGCGCTTCGCCGGAGCCATGTGTGTCGACATAGATCGAGAGCGGCCGGGCGACGCCGATCGCGTAGCTCAACTGCAGCGTGCAGCGCTTCGCCAGCCCCGCGGCGACGACGTTCTTGGCCAGGTAGCGCGCCGCATAGGCCGCCGAGCGGTCGACCTTTGTCGGATCCTTGCCGGAAAACGCCCCGCCGCCATGCGGCGCGGCGCCGCCATAGGTGTCGACGATGATCTTGCGTCCGGTCAGTCCCGCATCGCCGTCCGGCCCCCCGATCAGGAACTTGCCTGTCGGGTTCACGTGCCATTCGGTGCCGCCGTCGATCCAGCCCCCGGGCAGGACCTCCTCGACATAGGGCCTGACGATCGCCTTGACGTCCTCGCTGGTCAGGTGCGGGTCGAGATGCTGGTGCGAGACGACGAGCTGCGTCACTTCCACCGGCCGGCCGCCCTCGTAGCGGATCGACAGCTGGCTCTTGGCATCCGGGCCCAGCATCGGCAGCTCGCCTGCCTTGCGCGCCCCGGCGAGCCGGCGCAGGATCGCATGCGCATAGAGGATCGGTGCGGGCATCAGTTCCGGCGTCTCGTCGACCGCATAGCCGAACATGATCCCCTGGTCACCCGCCCCCTCGCGCTCGACCCCCTGGGCGATGTCGACCGATTGCTCGTGCAGGAAGTTCAGCACGTGGCAGGTGTTCCAGTGGAACTTGTCCTGCTCGTAGCCGATGTCGCGGATGCAGTCGCGGGCGATTTCGGGGATGCGGCCCATCGCGTCCTTCAGCCGCTCGGCCCCCGGCCGGTCGCCCTTTGCCGGCAGGCCGATCTCGCCACCGATCACCACGAGGCCGGAGGTGGCGAAGGCCTCGCAGGCCACGCGGGCATTCGCGTCGATAGCCAGAAGGTAATCGAGAACGGCATCCGAAATCCGGTCGCAGACCTTGTCGGGATGCCCCTCGGACACCGATTCCGAGGTGAAGACGTAATCCTGTCGGCTCATGAGAGAGTGCTCCATTGAATACATCCGCCACGCCAGGAAGCCGTTGTGACGGGATATCCGCGCCTAGACGGTCTGCCGAGCGGCGTCAATGGCTTCCTTTCCGAAACCTTGCCGCGGCTGTTGCCAACACAATCAGCGCGAGTGCGGCATGCCATGGCGTGTCCCCGGTGCGTGCATGCGGGGTCTGCGGCAGGCTGCCCGGCAGGTCGGCATCGACCGTCCCCGCCTGACCCATGCCGAGGCTTGCGACCATCTGGCCGCGCGCGTCGATCACCGCGCTGACGCCGGTATTGGCCGCGCGGACCAGCGGCAGGCCCTGCTCGATCGCCCTGAGCCGTGCCTGCGCGAGATGCTGGAACGGGCCGATGCGGGCGCCGAACCAGGCGTCGTTGGTGATCTGCACCAGCCAGTCGGGCCGGTCGGTGCCGCGCAGGTTGCGCGGAAAGATCGCCTCGTAGCAGATCAGCGGCAGCACCCGCCCCGCCGCGCCCAGATCCAGCAGCACCGGACCCGGCCCCGCCGAATAGCCCAGGAGCACCTGCGCCGCCAGCCCGGCGGCCCAGCCCATGCCCGGCCGGTCGGCGAAACGGCCGAAGACCGGCATGTATTCACCGAAGGGCACGAGGTGGTGCTTGTCGTAGACCGCCACCGGCGCGCCCTCGGGGTCGAGGACGGCAAGGCTGTTGAAGAAGCGGATGGCGCCGTCATCGGTCACCTCGCTGCGCTGGATGCCCGTCAGCAGCGGCGCACCGCCTGCCGCCTCGGCCGCCATGGCGAGCCCGTCGCCGGGACGGTCGAGGAAGAAAGGCACCGCGGTCTCGGACCAGACGACGAGGTCGGGCATGCGCCCGTCGGCCGCCGGCGCCGCGGTCAGGTCGAGATGGAGGAAGAAGAAGGCGCGCGCGTGGTCGGCATCCCATTTCAGGTCCTGCGCGGCGTTCGGCTGCACCAGCCGCAGCCGCAGGTCGCGCGGTTCGGGCGCGGGCAGGTCAAGGCGCGCCGATCCCGCGCCCCAGGCGGCAGCGAGGGACGCGGCG
>SLPP01000257.1 GCA_007131945.1 Paracoccaceae bacterium
AGACACATGTCCTCGATTCTGACGAATACCAGCGCCATGGTCGCGCTGCAGACGATGAAGCAGATCAACCGCGACCTCGGAAGCGTCCAGAGCCAGATCTCGACCGGGATGAAGGTCGCCACTGCCAAGGACAACGCCGCCATCTGGGCCATCGGCAAGACGATGAGCTCTGACGCCGACGCCATGAAAACCGTTCAGTCGTCGATCTCCGTGGGTCAGTCCACGGTGGCCGTCGCGCGCAACGCGACGGAGTCGGTCGTCGACCTTCTGGGCGAGATGAAATCGCTGGTGCTGCAGGCGGGCGAGAACGTCGACAACGCGAAGATCACTGACAGCCTCGACGAAATGAAGGCCCAGATCGCGACGATCCTCGAGTCGGCCAGCTTCAACGGCCTCAACCTGCTCAACCAGACCGGCGATGACCTCGCGGCCATCTCGGCGCTGGTCCGGAGCGGGACCACACTGTCCACCGAAGATATCTCGGTCGCCGGCGAAGATCTCGCGGGCGCCCTTGACACGAACCTCGTATTCAACCTGAGCGATCCAGCTGCGATCGAAACGACGCTGGGCCTGATCGAAACGGAACTCCAGACCTTTATCGACAAGGCTGCCTCGCTGGGCGTCACCGAAAAGCGCATGGAGATCCAGAGCGAGTTCGTCGGCAAGCTGATCGACGGGCTGAAGTCGGGTGTCGGCGCCATGGTCGACGCCGACATGGAAGAGGCCTCGGCCCGCCTCCAGGCGCTGCAGGTGCAGCAGCAGCTGGGCATCCAGGCGCTGTCGATCGCCAACCAGCAGCCGCAGAACATCCTGTCGCTGTTCCGCTGAGGTCACCGGCCGGAGCCCCGCGCGGGGCTCCGGCCGCCCCTGCTGCCATACCCTGACCTCGCACCGAAGGGATCGCCATGACCGCCCATGCCCTCGCGCAGACCACCTATGGTGCCACTGCTCGCACCATCAAGACGCCGCGCGACATCGAATACGACCTGCTCGCCCGCATCACCGGCCAGCTGCAAAAGGCCCTTGCCGACACCGGCCCCACCGGCTTTCCGGCGCTCGCCACCGCCATGCATGAAAACGCCCGTCTCTGGACGGTCTTCGCGACCGACCTTGCCGACGCCGGCAACCAGTTTCCGCAGCAGTTGCGCGCGCAGCTTTTCTACCTGGCCGAGTTCGTGCTCAAGCACACGCCCAAGGTGCTCAGCGGCACCGCCAAGGCCGATGCGCTGGTCGATATCAACCTTGCCGTGATGCGCGGCCTGCGCGGACAGGGGGCGGGCGCATGACCGGCCTCATCCTGAAGCTCGCCCCGCACGAGCGCGTGCTGATCAACGGCGCGGTGATCGAGAACGGCGACAAGCGCTCGCGCTTCTCGATCATCACGCCGAACGCGCATATCTTGCGCCTGCGCGACGCGATCCACCCCGAACAGGCGAACACGCCCGTGCGCCGGGTCTGCTACATAGCGCAACTGGTGCTTTCGGGCGATGCCGAGCCGGATGATGCGCGCCCGCAGCTTCTGCGCGGGATCGAGCAGCTGAGCCAGGTCTTCACCGACCCCGACAGCCGCGCGAATCTGACCCGCGCGACCGAGGCGGTTATCGCCGAGGAGCATTACCAGGCGCTGCGGGCGCTGCGCGCGCTCCTGCCGCGCGAGGATCGGCTTATGGCGGCGCGCCGGCAATGAGCTTCCAGCCCGTCATACCGATGAACGGCTATGCGGGCTGGCGCTTCCTGCAGCGCACCATGGAAACGCAGGCCGAGAACCACGCCCGCGCCCCGATGGCGCAGCGCGACGAGGCCTATTTCCGCGACACCATCGGCAGGATCGGCTCGGCGGCCGAACTGGTGGCCGATCGCCGCCTGCTGCGCGTGGCGCTGACCGCTTTCGGACTGGCCGACGACCTGCCCAATCGCGCCTTCGTCCAGCGCATCCTCGAAAGCCCGCTCGACGAACCGCGCAGCTTTGCCAACCGGCTCGCCGACAAGCGCTACGCCGAATTCGCCCGCGCCTTCGGCTTCGCCGACGAGGGCGGGCCGAAGACCACCGAGCCGGGCTTTGCCGAGAAGATCGTCAAGGCATTCCACGCCCGCCAGTTCGAATTCGCGGTGGGCGAACAGGACACGGCGATGCGGATGGCACTGGCGCTGCAGCGCGATCTCGGCGAGCTGGCGGCGAGCGACCGCGGCGACGAGGCGAAGTGGCTGCGCATCCTCGGCACGCCGAACCTGCGCAAGGTCTTCGAGGCCGCCTTCCAGCTTCCCCAGGGATTCGGGCAGATCGATCTTGACCGCCAGGTGACGATCCTGAGCGAACGCACGCGGCGCGTCTTCGGCGAAGGTGGCGTCGGCCAGTTTGTCGAACCCGAGAAGATGAGCGCGCTGATCCGCCGCTTCTTCGTCGGCGAGCAGCTGCGCGAGATCCAGGCCCAGTCCGGCCCCTCGGCGGCGCTGACGATGCTGATGGAGAGCCAGGCGAACATGGCGCGTTTCCGCCAGACCTGAGCCGGGCCGGAGCAGGACGGCCGCGCCGCCCCTGCCCCACCCAGACCGTCACATCCCCACGAGGCTGCGCCAGAGCAGGCTGCCGCGCCGGGCAAACTCGGACTGGCCCAGCCGGCCCGCGGCCACGGCGCCGGGGTCGCGAACGGCCTGGTTCAAGATCGCACGGGCCCGCCAGGCGGCCAGCAATGCCGGGCGTGCCGACCGGGCCAAGTTCCCCGCGGCCCGGAGACGGGCAAGCCCCGTCCGAGCCAGCGCCGCCACCGCCTCGGGCCTGCCGTCGGGCAGTGGCGCGCGGCCCGCCGCCTCGAGCGCAGGAACTGCCATGAGATAGTTCGCCAGCCCCTGCGCCGCTCCCCGGTCCCGCGCCGGCGCGTCCTGTGGCTCACCCACCGCGCGCACCGCGAGTGCCATGAGATCGCCGGCAGAGGCGTCAAGGTAGCGCCAGAGCCGGGCCTCGTCGGCAAATGGATCGCGCTCCAGATCCGTCTCGCGCGCATCGATGACACTCTGCAGCAGGAGCTTGGGAAGCGATCTCGAGACGATGAGCGAAGCGAGGGGGCCCGCGACCTCGTGCGCGCGTGGCGGCGCCTCGCCCGCCTCGGCGACCACGTCGCGCCAGAATTGCAGGCGCATCCGGGCGATCATCGGCTCCTTCGTCACCCAGCCGGCGCGCGCGACCTCGAGATTGAAGGCGTAGAGCACCATTAGCGGCGGGCGTGCGGCGGGGGGCGCGGCCATCACCGCGAGGAAACGGTCGGGATCGCCGCGCTCGACCAGCGCGGCGCAGGCGTCGATATCGGGTCGGTCGCTCATGCCGGGCGAGATAGGACGGGGCGCCGGTCCGTGCCAGTGCCACCGGTCACGCCGGGGCGGCCACGATGATCCGGTAGTCGTACCAGCGCCCGTGCGCGCGCCAGAGCGCGATCTCGGCGCGGAAGCCGGCGATCAGGTCGGGATCACCGTCGAACGCCGCAAGCCGCGCCGCGAGCGGTTCGTAGTAGGAAGCCCAGCCGGCGGGACCGAGCCAGCGCGCGCCGAGGACCTTCCAGCCGGCGGCCGCCACCTGCGCCTCCAGCCCCGCCGCATCGGTCAGCCGGAGCCCCTCGGCCGCCCAGAAGGCGCGCGCGGCCTCGGGCGGGTCGGGTCTGTACCAGGCGAGATCGGAGAAGGCGACGCGCCCGCCCGGCCGCAGATGCCCGGCCCAGGCGTCGAGCGCCGGCCCGACGCCCAGGTGATAGACCGCACCGGCCGACCAGATCAGGTCGAACGGGCCGCCGGGCGGGTCGGCCATGTCGGCGACATGCGCCTCGACCGCCGAGAAACGCGCGCGGACGCGCTCGATGAAGGCCGGCGCGGTATCGACGGCGACCACCCTGCCCCGCGGCACGGCGGCCAGAAGTTCGGCGAGGTCGGCCCCGGTGCCGCAACCCGCATCCAGCACCGTGGCGTCCGGTGCCGTTCCCGCCACCGCGAGCGCCCAGTGCAGGCTTTCCGCATCTCCGGGCCCGGCCCGGTCGAGCGGCGCGAAAAGCGCGAAGATGTCGCTCATGCCACGGGTTCCACGCCGTCGCGGATGAGTTTCCAGACCATCGCCTCGCGCAAGGCCTCGAAAGAGGCGTCGACGATGTTGGGCGAGACGCCGACCGTCGACCAGCGCATCCCTGCCCCATCCTCGCTGTCGATGATGACACGCGTCACCGCCTCGGTGCCGCCCTGGGTGATGCGCACCTTGAAATCGACGAGCTTCATGTCGTCGATCGCCGCCTGGTAGGGGCCGAGGTCCTTGGCCAGCGCCTTGGCGAGCGCGTTGACCGGCCCGCGATCCGAGCCCGTCGCATCCATGCTTTCCGAGACCGAGAGCATCTTCTGCCCGCCGATCTTCACCACCACCACCGCTTCGGACAGGCTGACCATGCGGTTGTACTTGTTCTTCCGCCGCTCGACCGTCACCCGGTAGCGCTTGACCTCGAAATAGTCCGGCAGCAGCCCCAGCTCGGCCCGCGCCAGCAGCTCGAACGAGGCCTGCGCGCCGTCATAGGCGTAACCCTGATCCTCGCGCTCCTTGACGATCTCGAGGATGCGGGCAAGGCGGAGATCGCCCGGCTCGACCTCGATCCCGGCGGCTTTGAGCCGCGCGCGCAGGTTCGACTGGCCGGCCTGGTTCGACATCGGGATGATGCGGGCGTTGCCGGCCCGTGCGGGATCGATGTGCTCGTAGGTCGCGGGGTCCTTGAGGATCGCGCTTGCATGCAGTCCCGCCTTGTGCGCGAAGGCCGAGGCGCCGACATAGGGCGCGCTGCGCAGCGGCACGCGGTTGAGGATGTCGTCAAGCTGGCGCGAGACACGCACGAGGCCGGT
Organism: Paracoccaceae bacterium; assembly: GCA_007131945.1. Lineage (GTDB taxonomy): Bacteria > Pseudomonadota > Alphaproteobacteria > Rhodobacterales > Rhodobacteraceae > Pararhodobacter. The sequence goes on from SLPP01000257.1 coordinate 4,864, forward strand.
CAGCGCCTGCGCGCTGACGCCCGTCTCGAAGCGGGAGGCATAGGACTCCTTCAGCGCCAGCGTCGGGATCAGTGTCACCAGGTTGGCGTTCCCGCAGCGTTCGCCCAGCCCGTTCAGCGTGCCCTGGATCTGCCGCGCGCCGGCATCGACGGCGGCGAGCGAGGCGGCGACGGCGTTGCCGGTGTCGTCGTGGCAATGGATGCCCAGTTTCTCGCCCGGAACGCCCGCGGCGATCACCTCGGCCGTCACCCGCCCGACCTCGGCGGGCAGCGTGCCGCCATTGGTGTCGCAGAGCACGATCCAGCGCGCACCAGCCTCGAGCGCCGCCCGCAGGCAGTCCAGCGCATAGCCGGGATTGGCACGGTAGCCGTCGAAGAAATGCTCGGCATCGAAGAGCGCCTCGCGCCCCAACCCGACGAGATGCGCGACCGAGGCGCGGATGTTCTCGAGGTTCTCCTCGAGCGTGATGCCGAGCGCGGCGGTGACATGGTAGTCATGCGTCTTGCCGACAAGGCAGACCGAGCCGGTGCCGGCATTGACCACCGCCGCCAGCACCTCGTCATTCGCCGCCGAGCGCCCTGCCCGCTTGGTCATCCCGAAGGCAGTGAGGGTTGCGCGCGTCTTCGGCGCAGCGGCGAAGAACTCGCTGTCGGTCGGGTTCGCGCCGGGCCAGCCGCCCTCGATGTAATCGATGCCCATTTCGTCGAGCGCCCGCGCGATCGCCAGCTTGTCGGCGGTCGAGAACTGCACCCCCTGCGTCTGCTGCCCGTCGCGCAGGGTGGTGTCGTAGAGGTAGAGGCGTTCGCGGCTCACTCCAGAGCCTCCAACCTGTCCGGGTCAAAGCCTGGGGACAGTTCCCACTCGACGCCCTCCGGCGTATCTCTCAAAATCACCCCAACATTTTGAAGATCGTTTCTGATTTTGTCAGCGAGTTGGAAGTCTCTTTGCTTCTTTGCCTCGATCCGGCGCGAAATGAGTTCACCTATTCGTTTCTGCGGGTTCCTCGCTTCTATCGAAGGCGCGTGGCCTGTTACCACTACGGCCGCTGCTGGTGCTGCTGGCACTTCTACGGTCGCACCCCTTCCCTTCACAGCCCGCCAAGCCCACTCGCTCATTTCCGGGGTCAGCAATCCCAGCAATGAAGCCCCAGCCCACAACCCGGCGGCGTCGTTTTTTTTTGCCAATCTTCGAAGCATGGTTATTGCGTCAGGCGTGTTCAGGTCATCAGCAATCGCAGCGAGAATTGCGTCGTCGGGCGCTCCTTCGCCCACACCGTCGATCATCCGTCGCCAGCGCGTCAACTCGCTGCGTGCCTCTTCGGCCTTCTCCTCCGTCCAGTCCATAGGCTTGCGGTAATGCGACTGCAGCATCACGAAGCGGATCACCTCGCCCGGCCAGCCCTGATCCAGCAGGTCCCGCACGGTGAAGAAGTTGCCGAGGCTCTTCGACATCTTCTTGCCCTCGACCTGCACCATCTCGTTGTGCA
>SLPP01000294.1 GCA_007131945.1 Paracoccaceae bacterium
CCGCGGCGCGGCCCTCGGCGGTTCACCGTATCAGCAGCAGCCGCATCTGCTCGACACGCGCCGAGACGGTATCCTCGGCGATCAGCGAGGCGTCGGCTTCCGAATCGGCGCGCGAGCGCACCAGTTCCCAGTCCGCGCTTCCCGGCCGCAGGCGAAGGAGCCCGCTTGCGTTCTGCAGATGCCGGAAGCAGATGCGCGGACTGGTAGTGTAGCGCGCGCCGTCGGCGAGCGTGATCCCGGTCCAGTCGCCCAGCAGGCACATCCGCCCGTCATTGGTCAGCATGAAGCGGCCGGCGCCGATGGCCTGTTCTGCGTCGTCGTCGCGATAGGCCAGGAATCGCCGGTCCGCGGCGAAGAAACGCGCCCCGCCCGACGGCCATTGCCAGGTCCGGTTTCCGTAGAACTCGAGCAGCCTCCAGGCCGCCGGCGGGCGCGCGTTGCGCAGCATCTCCAGCGTCTCCTCGATCTCGGCGATCCGGGCCGCGACCGCGCCGCCATCCGAGGCGAAAAGCGCCGGTTCCGCGACGTCCGGGCCAGCGAACGCGGTCCACGGTCCGCCCCGCGCGCGACGCTGGAACACCGTCTCGCCATCGGTCGCGTGACGGAAGCAATTGCGCGAACGGGCGTTGTAGCGTCGGCCGGAGGCATAGTGCAGCCCGACCCAGCGGCCGACCAGGCACATCGACCCCCGGTCGGTGAGTTCGTAGTTGCCCTCGGCGTGGCTGAGCCCCGTCTCGTCCGCCGACCAGGCGATGAAGCGCCTGCCCTCGTCGAAGAAATGCGCCGCGCCGCTTTCCCATCGCCAGGTCTTGTCGCGGTAGAGATCGTGGAGTTCGTGGGCGGAAAGCGGCCGCGCGCCGGCGGGTGGCTGCTGCGCCGCACTCGGCAGTGCCACGATGAAGAGCAGCGCCGCCACGAGCACGCAGGACCGGTTGCGCCAGCCCCTCAGACTTTCCAGCATGATTACTCTCCTTAAACGAGTATTATTAGGCAATATTACAACCAGGAGTTATTACCGCAATAGCGACGCGGAGCAAGCGCCTCGCGGACATGCGCCGGCGCGGCTGGCCTTGCATCCGCCCGGCGCGCGCCGCATCCTGCGGCCTTTCGACGGGGGAGCGATGAAGAAACCCGCCTGGGTCATCGAGAAGGAGCGCGCGCGGCGCGGCGCGGCGGCCGAAACCGTGTGGCTCTTCGGCCTGCACGCGGTGCGCGATGCGCTCCTCAACCCCGCCCGCACCCGCCTGCACCTGGCGGTGACGAAGAACGCCGCCGACCGTCTGGCCGATGCCATCGCCGCCGCTGGCATGACGCCCGAGATCGCCGATCCCCGCCGCTTTCCCGCCCCGCTCGATCCCGGCTCGGTCCACCAGGGCGCCGCGCTCGAGGTGAAGCCGCTCGACTGGGGCAGCCTGGAAGAGCGCTGCGCCGCCGGGCCAGATGCCTGCGTCGTGCTGCTCGACCGGGTGAGCGACCCGCACAATGTCGGCGCCATCCTGCGCTCGGCCGAGGTCTTCGGCGCCCGCGCCGTCATCGCCCCCGCCCGCCATTCCGCGCCCGAGACCGGGGCGCTCGCCAAGGCCGCCTCGGGTGCGCTGGAGCGCCAGCCCTACCTGCGCCTGACCAACCTCGCCGACGCCATGACCCGGCTGCAGGCGATGGGCTACGTCCTGCTCGGTCTCGACGGCGCGGCCGAGAGTACGCTGGCCGAGGGGATCGCCGCCGCCGGGAACCGCCCGCTCGGCCTCGTCCTCGGCGCCGAGGGGCCGGGACTGCGCGAGCGGACCCGCGCCACCTGCGACGCGCTGGTGCGGATCCCGGCCGCCGGCGGCTTCGGCTCGCTCAACGTCTCGAACGCCGCCGCGGTCGCCCTCTATGCCGCTGCCAGCGGCCGCAACTGACGGTTTTATCACACTATCGAGAGAGACCTTTATCCGCGCCCGCGCGCTCCCATATGGATGGTGTGAAGCGCGAATCTGGAACAATCGCGTTTCCTCCACTGTCCCTCGTTCCTGCCTTTGCGCCCGGTTTTCACCGGGCGCTTTTTTCTGCGGCCGGCCGGTCCGCACGAGCGGAAAGCGCAGGAAGAACTGGACCGCGCGCGCGCCGGGCGTTACCCCTTTGCGCGAGTTCTCCGACCGAGGCCAAGGCATGGTTGCACGCGTCATCCCCGTCGAGCCGTTCGATCTGGTCGTCTTCGGCGCGACCGGGGATCTCGCCCGACGCAAGATCCTGCCCTCGCTCTTTCGTCGCTTCGCCGAGGGCCAGATGCCGCCCGGGGCGCGGGTGATCGGCGCCGCGCGCAGCACGCTCACCGCCGACACCTTCCGTGACCACATCGCCGCGGCGCTGGACGAGCATTTGGGCGGCGCTGCCCCCGACCGCGACGCGGTCGCGTCCTTCCTGCAGCGCCTCGACTATGTCGCGCTCGACGCCGGGGACGAGACCGGCTGGAGGGCGCTGGCCGCGAGGATGCGCCCCGACGTGGTGCAGGCGCATTACTTCTCGGTCGCGCCGCCGCTCTTCGCCGATCTCGCCGCCGGGCTCGACCGGCACGGGCTCAACCGGCCCGACACGCGCGTCGTGGTGGAAAAGCCCTTCGGCCACGACCTGGGCAGCGCCCGCGCGCTCAATGCCATGCTGGCCGGGCATTTCGACGAATCGCAGGTCTACCGGATCGACCATTACCTCGGAAAGGAGACGGTGCAGAACCTGATGGCGGTGCGCTTCGCCAACATCCTGTTCGAGCCCTTGTGGAACGCCCGCTTCGTCGATCACGTGCAGATCACCGTCGCCGAGACCGTCGGCGTCGAGGGGCGCGGCGGCTATTACGACGCCTCGGGCGCGATGCGCGACATGGTGCAGAACCACCTGATGCAGCTTCTGTGCCTGATCGCGATGGAACCGCCGCACCGGTTCGAGCCCGACGCGGTGCGCGACGAGAAGCTGAAGGTCATCCGCGCCCTCGACCCGGTCCGCCCCGAGGATATCGTCCGCGGCCAGTACCGCGCGGCGGGCGGCGTGAAGAGCTTTGCCGAAGAGGTCGAGAACCCCGAATCGCGCACCGAGAGCTACATAGCGCTGCGCGTCGGCGTCTCGTCCTGGCGCTGGAAGGGCACGCCCTTCTACCTGCGCACCGGCAAGCGGCTGCGGGCGCGGGCATCGGAGATCGCGGTCACCTTCCGCGACCCGCCGCATTCGATCTTCGGCGAGGACGCGCCCTGGCGCGCCAATGTGCTGGTGATCCGGCTGCAGCCCGACGAGGGGATGACGCTACGGGTGATGATCAAGGAGCCCGGCCCGGGCGGCATGCGGCTCAAGGACGTGGCGCTCGACATGTCGTTCGCCGAGGCGCTCGGCGGCGAGATGCACATCCCCGACGCCTACGAGCGGCTGATCATGGACGTGATCCGCGGCAACCAGACGCTGTTCATGCGCGGCGACGAGGTCGAGGCCGCCTGGGCCTGGACCGACCCGGTCATCGCCGGCTGGGAGGCGCGCGGCGACCGGCCGCATCCCTACGATCCGGGCTCCACCGGGCCCGAGGACGCGCTGATGCTGATGCACCGCGACGGGCGGCGCTGGCGGGAGATACGCTGATGGACCTTCAGGAATACGCCGATCAGGAGATGCTGTGCCTTGCGCTGGCCGACCGGCTGGCGGGCGATCTGCGCCGCGCGCTCGGCCGGCGCGAGCGGGCGCTCTTCTGCGTGCCGGGCGGCACCACGCCGGGGCCGGTCTTCGACATCCTCTCCGACATCGACCTCGACTGGGACCGGATCGACGTCATCCCCTCGGACGAGCGCTGGGTGCCCGAGGACGATCCGCGCTCGAATGCCGGGCTGCTGCGGCGGCGGCTCCTGCAGGGAAAGGCGGCCGAGGCGCGGCTGATCCCGCTCTACGCCCCCGCCGAGACGCCCGAGGCGGTGCTCGAGGCGCTGACCGCCAGCGTGAAGGCGCTGCTGCCGATCGATGTCGCGCTTCTCGGCATGGGCGCCGACATGCATGTCGCCTCGCTCTTTCCCGGCGGCGACCGGCTGCACGAGGCGCTCGCTTCGGACGCGCCGCCGCTCCTGACGATCCGCGCCCCCACCGTGCCCGAGCCGCGCATCACCCTGACCCTGCCGGCGCTGGAGTCGGCCTTCGCGCTGCACATCCTGATCACCGGCGCCGAGAAGCGCGCCGCGATCGAGAAGGCCGAGGATCTCGATCCTGAAAAGGCGCCGGTGGCCGCGCTCCTCGGCGAGGCGCAGGTCCACTGGGCGGAATGACGCGGACCCGTCGCCGCGCCGACGATCCCCCTCGGAGCCGATGGGCCGCGCGGGGTCCCCGCCTCACGCGTCAGGACGGCCCGTAGGGCGAGACGCAGACCCGGCGCGGCCCGTGATAGGGCTGGTAGCTGTTGTCCGAGAGCCGGTAGGACCGCCAGCGGTTGAAGCACCAGTCGATATGCGCCTGGCTGAGGAACGCCCCGGAATGGCCGCGCGGCTGCGGCCGCTGGTGCAACTGGTGGACGATGATCCCGCCGATGATGGCGCCGACGACCGCCGCGCCGAGATCCGGCCCGCTCCGCTGCGACCGGGAGGGGCGATGGCGCTGGACCCGGCGGGGCGGTGCATAATGCCCCCGGCGATGAACCCCGCGGCGGTCGAAACCGCGCCGGTGCTGGTAATGGCGTTTGCCGGACCGGACCTCGACCAGATGGTCGAGGACGGAGCCCTGGGCCACCGCGCCGAGCGGTGCCGGCTGCGGCGCCGATCCCGCGCCGGCGAATCCCGGAGCGGCCGTGGACATGACCAGGACGGCGGCGCAGAGCATTGGAACGAATGGCTTCATGGTCTCCCCCCTCAGGCTTTGAACGCGCGGCAGCAGGCTGCACGTCATTGACGCAACGCTCCGGCGAGCGGAATCCGTCGTTCAGGAGCGTAACAAGGCCGTGAGCCCGAAACCCGCGCAACGGCACGCAGCGCGCGCCCGGGGGGTTGAGCCCGCCGCCGCTTTGCGCTCAAACGGGGGCATAGCCGTCCCAGCCCCGGCAGGCATCCGATGTCCGATCCCGTCTACAGGCCGCCCGACGATGCCACGCTGCGCCGGATCCTGCAGCGGACGCGCTGCGTCGCCATGGTCGGCGTCTCGCCCAACCCGATCCGGCCGAGCCATTTCGTCGGCCGCTACCTGGGGCTCAAGGGGTTTCGCGTGATCCCGGTCAATCCCGGCCATGCCGGCGAGAGGCTCTTCGGCGAGACGGTGCGCGCCGGGCTTGCCGACTGCCCGCCCGAGACCGACATGCTCGACGTCTTCCGCCGCTCCGAGCATGTCCCGCCGATCGTCGCCGAGGCGATCGAACGGCTGCCGAAGCTGCGCACCGTCTGGCTGCAGATCGGGGTGGAAAGCGACGCGGCCTTCCGCATGGCGGCGGCGCGCGGGATCGACTTCGTGCAGAACCGCTGCCCGAAGATCGAGTACCAGCGGCTCTTCGGCGAACTGCGCATGGGCGGCTTCAACACCGGCATCATCTCGTCGAAGCTCTGAGCGCGGCCGAGGCGGCGATCCGGGGCGGCGAAGGGGACGGAGGTGCTCCCGCCCCTCGTCAGGCTGCACCTGCGGTGCAACCTTCCTCGCGTTGGGCCGGGCGCCGCGCCCCTGCGGGGCGCGGCGCGGGGGCCGTGCCGCCGGCGGCGTACCGGTCAACGCTTCCGCGGCGCAACGCGCGCATCTGCACCCCCCTGCCACCCGTTTGCCACCCGCCTGCCACACACCTGCCAAACCGAACTCGGCAGCCGGTTTCCGGCCGCTCAGCGCGTCCCGGTTAGCGCCAGGAAGGCGTCCTCGAGGTCGGGTTCGGCGGTCGAGAGATCGAGGATGTCGACCCCGGCCGCGGTCAGCGCCGCCAGGATCTGGCCGGCATGGACGCGGCTGCGCGGATAGAGGAAGGCGAGCCAGCCATCGGCGCGATCCTCGCGGCTGACCCCCTCGGGCAGGTCCAGCCGGCCGACCTCGCCCGCCGCGCGCACCAGCAGCGTCTTGCCGTCCATCCGCTCGAGGATCGCCGCCGTCGTGTCGCGCACGATCACCGCGCCGTGGTCGATGATCGCGATCTCGTCGCACATTTCCTGCGCTTCCTCGAGGTAGTGCGTGGTCAGGATGATCGTCATCCCCTCGGCGTTCAGGCGCCGCACATTCTCCCACAGCATCTGCCGCAGCTCGATATCGACCCCCGCCGTGGGCTCGTCCAGCACCAGCACCTGCGGCCAGTGCACCAGCGCCTTGCCCAGCAGGAGCCGCCGCCGCATGCCGCCCGAAAGCGTGCGGGCATAGGCCTCGGCCTTGTCCTCGAGCCCGATCAG
>SLPP01000371.1 GCA_007131945.1 Paracoccaceae bacterium
GACCAGGGCCAGCCGGGCTTTCCGGCGACGGTGCTGCCCGAGTTCCTGACCCGGATGGGCGTGCCGCATCGGATCGAGTACCAGGACACCTATTCGATCGTCACCGACAAGGTGCCGCAGGGGCGGACCTATTGCGCGCTCTGCTCGCGGCTGCGGCGCGGGAACCTGTATCGCATCGCGCGCGAGGAGGGGTGCCAGGCGGTGGTGCTGGGGCACCATCGCGACGACCTCTTGGAGACCTTCTTCATGAACCTCTTCCACGGCGGGCGGCTGGCGACGATGCCGCCGAAGCTCCGCAACGAGGAGGGCGACCTTCTGGTCCTGCGCCCGCTTGCCTTCGTCGCCGAGGCCGATTGCGACCGATTCGCCCGCGTGATGGGCTACCCGATCATCCCCTGCGACCTCTGCGGCAGCCAAGACGGGCTGCAGCGGATGCAGGTCAAGGCGCTGCTGGATGACTGGGAAAGACGCAGCCCCGGCCGCCGGCAGGTGATGTTCCGGGCGCTTATGAACGCCCGGCCCTCGCACCTGGCGGATCCGGCGCTTTTCGATTTCGCCGCGCTGCAACCTGCGGGCGAGCAAGGTTTTCTCAACAATTCTAAAGAGTTTTCCGGAAGCGATTAAGGCTTCGGTCAGTCTCTGGGGCGAGTCCTGTCGGCTGTGACGGCAGCCACCGGAGCAGGAGCCGGGTCTGATGCGCTTTCGAGCGGAGCGGGCAGAAGTGTCCACCGAGATGGCCGAACGCCTGGCCGCCTGGATCCGGCGGCCGCAGGTGCTGGCGCTGGTGCCCGCGATCTCGCTTCTGGCCTATGTGATCGGCGGCGAGGTCTGGCTGTTCGTCAGCGTCATCGCGCTGCAGTCGGGCTGGCTGGTGCTCGCCAGCCGCGCCGATCGCCGCCCGGCCGAGCCGCGCCGGCCGCTCTGCCGGCCGGTACCGCGCGACAGCGTCGAGGCGGTGCTGCGGACCGGGGCCGCCCAGGGCGGCGAAATGGTGCCGGCGGCGGTGCTTCTGCGGCTCGACGAGGCCGAGGCGCTGCGCGAACGCCACGGCGCGCGGCTCTGCGCGGCGCTGGAAGAGGAACTGACCCTGCGCCTGGGCCGGAGCCTGCGCAGCCTCGACGCCTTCTGCGTGCTGCCCGAGGGGCGCTTCGGCATCGCGCTTGCCCCGCAGCGCGGCGTCGCGCTGGGCGCGGCGCTGGCGGTGGCGCAGCGGCTGCAGGCCGATCTGGGCCAGCCTTTCCGCTTCGAATCGGTCACCGTCTGGCCCAGCGTCTCGGTCGGGATGTGCCTGAACCCGGCCACCGCCCGCGCCGCCGGGCTCGACATGCTGGAGGCCGCCGAGCGCGCCGCGCGGATCGCGCTGCAATCGGGCCCCGGCGGGCTGCACAGCTTCACCGCCGCCGACCAGGCCGCGCCCGGGGCCAGTGCCCTGCGCAGCGAGCTGCGCCGGGCGCTGGAGAACGGCGAGATCTGCGCCTTCTTCCAGCCGCAGGTCGAACTGGCCACCGGCGCGGTCTCGGGGATGGAGACGCTGGCGCGCTGGCTGCATCCCGAACGCGGCCTGATCCCGCCCGCCGAATTCCTGCCGCTGATCGAGGCCGAGGGACTGTCGACGCGGCTTGCCGAGCGGATGCTGCGCGACGGGCTCGCGGCGCTCAACCGGCTCGATGCGCAGGGGCTCGTGGTGCCGAACGTGGCGATCAACCTCTCGGCGCCGGAGCTGGGCAATCCGCAGCTTGCCGAGACGATCGCCTGGGAACTCGACCGCCACGAGCTTGCCCCCGAGCGGCTGGTGCTGGAAATCGTCGAGACCGTGGTGACGCATACCGACGACGACGTCCTGGTGCGCAACGTCGCGCAGCTGGCCACGCTGGGCTGCGGGATCGACCTCGACGATTTCGGCACCGGGCATGCCTCGATCGCCAATATCCGCCGCTTCGCGGTCAGCCGGATCAAGATCGACCGCTCCTTCGTGACCCACATGCACCGCGATCCCGACCAGCGGCGCATGGTCGCCGCGATCCTGTCGATGGCGGGCGAGCTGGGCCTTGCCAGCGTCGCCGAGGGGATCGAGGTGCCCGAGGAGGCCGCGTTGCTCGCCGAGATGGGCTGCGAGCACGGGCAGGGATTCGGCATCGCCCGGCCGATGCCGGCGACCGAGCTGGCGCGCTGGCTGCACGCGCAGGCGGCACCGCGCGCGCAGGCGGCGGCGGCGCCGACGGCCGGCCGGGAACACGGCTGAGCCGCCGCCCGGCGGCGATGACTTTCCGGCGAGACCGGCGCGGGGAACCGGGGAATCCGCTTGACCTTTGGGGGCGCAGTCTGTTGAACCGGCGCTGACCTGCCCAGCGACCCGGGAAGCCCCGATGGACGACCAGAACAAGAACCTTCTCGTGGCCTTCGCGCTCAGCCTGATGGTCATCCTCGTCTGGTTCGCGCTCTTCCCGCCGCCCGAGCCCGAGCCCGCGCCGACGGTCGACCAGACCGAGCTGGTGCCGCCGCCCGCCACCGAGGAGGCGGTGCCGGGCGAGGTCACGCTGGCCGAGGAAGTCGCCCCCACCGCCGCCCGCATCGGCATCGACACGCCGCGGCTCACGGGGACGATCTCGCTCATCGGCGGGCGGATCGACGATCTGCAACTGCGCGACTATTTCGAGACGACGCGGCCGGATTCGGACATCGTGCATCTGTTCAACCCGGTGGGCAGCGGCCGCGACGTCTTCTACGCGCTCTTCGGCTGGAGCCCGCGCGGCGCGGTCGAATTCGAGCAGGTGCCAGGGCCGAACACCGTCTGGCAGCAGGTCGGCGACAATGCGCTCGCCATCGGCGCGCCGGTGACTTTGCGCTGGGACAACGGCGCCGGGCTGGTCTTCACCCGCGTGGTCGAGGTCGATCAGGACTTCATGTTCACCGTCACCCAGTCGGTCGAGAACACCACCGGCGCGGCGGTGACGCTGGATCCCTACGGCATCCTCGCCCAGCACGGGCTGCCGTCGGATCTGGAAGCCTTCTTCATCTCGCATGAAGGCATGATCCAGATGGCCGATGGCAGGCTGACCGAGGACAGCTACCGCAGCATGCGCAACTACCGCGTCGACGAGCGCGAGCGCACGCCGGCCAGCGTCACCCGGGTCGATGAGAACGGCTGGATCGGGCTGACCGGCAAGTACTTCATGGCCACCCTGATCGGCGCGCCCGGCCAGGGTTTCACCGCCGTCGCCCAGCACGTCCCCGGCGCCGACATCTACCAGACCTCGATGCGCCAGAACCCGGTGACCATCGCCCCCGGCGCCACCGAGAGCGTGCAGTCGATGCTTTTCGCCGGCGCCAAGGAATGGTCGCTGATCCGCTCCTACGAGCGCGAGAAGGGCATCGACCGCTTCGTCGACGCGATCGACTGGGGCTGGTTCTTCTTCCTCACGAAGCCGATCTTCGCGCTGCTCTACTTCGTCAACGGGATCATCGGCAACATGGGCTGGTCGATCCTGGTCCTGACGCTGATCATCAAGGCGGTGCTGCTGCCGCTGGCGTGGAAATCCTATGTCTCGATGGCGAAGATGAAGGAACTCCAGCCCGAGATGATGGCGATCAAGGAGCGCGCCGGCGACGACCGCCAGAAGCTCCAGCAGGAGATGATGAAGCTCTACAAGGAGAAGAAGGTGAACCCGGCCGCGGGCTGCCTGCCGATCCTCCTGCAGATCCCCATCTTCTTCTCGCTCTACAAGGTGATCTTCGTCACCATCGAGCTGCGCCACGCGCCCTGGATCTGGGTCTTCAACGATCTCTCGGCGCCCGATCCGACCTCGTTCATCAACCTCTTTGGGCTCCTGCCCTGGGCCGCGCCCGATCCGCAGAGCTTCGCCGCGCTGATCCTGATCGGCATCATGCCCCTGATGTTCGGGCTGACGATGTGGCTGCAGATGCGGCTCAACCCGGCGCCCACCGATCCGTTGCAGGCGACGATCTTCAACTGGATGCCCTGGGTCTTCATGTTCATCCTCGGCGGCTTCGCCTCGGGTCTGCTGCTCTACTGGATCGGCAACAACATCATCACCTTCGCGCAGCAATACACGATCATGCGGATGAACGGATCGAAGCCCGACATCTTCGGCAACATCCGCGAATCGGTCAGCCGCAAGAAGGGCAACGCGACGAAGTGAGCGGCATGCGGCTCGCCCATATCTGCCGCCACCCGATCAAGTCGGCGGGCTACGAGGAGATCGCGCTCACCCGGCTGGAACCGGGACGCACGCTGCCCTTCGACCGGGCCTGGGCGGTGGCGCATGAAGGCGCCGGGCTCGGTGATGCGCCGCAGGGCTGGGAACCGAAGCAGAAATTCCTGCGCGGCTGGGCCGAGGGCGCGCTGATGGCGATCCGGGCGCGGTTCGACGAGGCGACGCGGGTGGTGACGCTCAGCCATCCGATGCGCCCCGAACTGACCGCGCGGCTGCCCGAAGACGGCGGCGCGGTGGTCGAGTGGCTGCGCCCGCTCTGGCCCGAGCGCCGCCCGGAGCTGACGCGGCTCGTCGCGCGCGCCGATGGCGGGGCGCTGACCGACATGCCCGATCCCTATGTCTCGATCCTGAGCCTGACGGCGAACCGCATCCTCGGCCGGCGGCTGGGGCAGGAGCTGTCGATCCACCGCTGGCGCGGCAATCTCTGGCTCGAGGGGCTGGCGCCCTGGGAGGAGTTCGACCTGATCGGGCAGGAGATCGAGATTGGCGCGGCGCGGCTGAAGGTCGTCGAGCGCATCACCCGCTGCCGCGCCACCTGCGCCAATCCGGCCACCGGCCGGCTCGACGCCGACACGCTGGGCGCGCTGGAGGCGGGTTACGACCACCAGGATTTCGGCGTCTATGCGCTGGTCACGCGGCCGGGCGAGATCGCGCCGGGCGATCCGGTGCGGGTGCTGGCGTGACCACCCTGCCCTTCCCGCTGGCCGAGCCGCCCGACCCGGCTGCGGAGGAAGCCGGGCGCAAGCTCTTCGCCGGGCCCGTCGACTTCGTCAAGGGCGTCGTGGCGATGGACGGCCTGCCGCCTGCCGACCGGCCGGAGGTCTGCTTCGCCGGCCGTTCGAATGTCGGCAAGTCGAGCCTGATCAACGCGCTCGCCGGCCGCAAGGCGCTGGCGCGGACCTCGAACACGCCGGGGCGCACGCAGGAGATCAACTTCTTCGACCTCGGCGGGCGGATCTGGCTGGTGGACCTGCCGGGCTACGGCTTCGCCGAGGCGCCGAAGCCTGTGGTCGCGCGCTGGCAGGCGCTGCTCAAGGCCTATCTCGCCGGAAGGCAGACCCTGCGCCGCGCCTTCGTGCTGATCGACATGCGCCACGGGGTGAAGGCGGTCGATCACGAGATCATGGAGCTCCTCGACCGTTCGGCGGTGACCTTCCAGGTGGTGCTGACCAAGGCCGACAAGATCGGCCCCGCGGCGCGCGAGAAGACGCTGGCGCAGGTGCGCGCGGCGCTCAACCGCCACCCCGCGGCCTTCCCCGAACTGCTTGTGACTTCCTCGGAAAAGGGCGAGGGTATCGCCGCGCTGCGCGCGATCATCGCCACGATGGACCGAGCATGAGACGGCAGAAGATGAACCGAGACTGGATCGCCACCGCCCGCACGCTGTCCGAAGCGCTTCCCTACCTGCAGCGCTACACCGGCGCCGTCGTGGTCATCAAGTTCGGCGGCAACGCGATGGGCGACGCGGCGGCGATGGCCGAGTTCGCCCGCGACATCGTGCTGATGCGGCAGGTCGGCGTGAACCCGGTCGTCGTGCATGGCGGCGGGCCGATGATCAACGAGCTTCTCGGCCGCCTGGGGATCGAGTCGCGCTTCGTGCGCGGCAAGCGGGTGACCGACCAGGCCACGGTCGAGGTGGTCGAGATGGTGCTCTCGGGGCTCGTCAACAAGCGCATCGTGCAGGCGATCAACGACCAGGGCGGGCGCGCGGTGGGCCTGTCGGGCAAGGACGACGACCTGATGGTCTGCGAGGCGGACGATCCGGAACTGGGCTTCGTCGGCCGGCCGGTGGAGATGAACGTGCAGGTGCTGCGCGATCTCTTCGGCGCGGGCATCATCCCGGTCGTGGCGCCGGTGGCGACGGGGATGGCCGAGAACGAGACCTTCAATGTCAACGGCGACACCGCGGCGGGCGCGATTGCCGGCGCGCTCAAGGCCGACCGGCTGCTGCTGCTGACCGATGTCGCCGGCGTGAAGGACGCGACCGGGGCGGTGGTGACGCAGCTTCATCCCGACCAGGTGCGGGAGATGACCGAGAAGGGCATCATCGCCGGCGGCATGATCCCCAAGACCGA
>SLPP01000245.1 GCA_007131945.1 Paracoccaceae bacterium
CAAGAAACCGATCACCTGCCGGGCGTAAACCTCCGGCGCGGTAAGGACCGCGTCATGTCCGTGTCCGGGCAGGTCCACGATCCGCGCGTTCGGCAGGACCGCGGCAAGCGCGTCGGTTGCATAAGTCTCGCGGCGGCTCTCGGTCCCGATCTGCAGCATCACCGGCATGTCGAGTCCGGCAAAGCGTTTCGGATCGAAGCTGTGCCCGGGCAGCGCCAGCAGGTCGTGGCGCGTCGGTGGCGCCTCGGCCACGAATTGCGACCAGAGCGGGGTTGCGCGCATGTCGGCAAGGTCGCTGTCGGAAAGCGACAGCTGGTCCCGCAGGAAGGCGGTCGTGTAGCCCTCCCAGTCGCCGGCGGCAGCGAAGGCCTCGAGCGCGGCCACCTCCTTTGCCGAGACCGCCTCGGGCAGCGGCGGTTCGTAGAGTACCAGCTTCGCGATCCGCTGGCGGACCAGCGGCGCCGCCTCCAGCGCAACCAGCGCCCCGTAGGAATGGCCGAGGAGGTGGACGGGGCCATCGATCGCCTCGATCAGCGCGGCGACATCGTCCGCCTCGTCGGCGACGCTGTGGCCCTCGGTCGCGTCGGTCTTGTCGCGCCCGCGGCGGGCAAGGGCGTGGACCGTAACGTGGCGGGCGAATTCCGGCGCCACGAACTGCCAGTTCGTCCGGTGATCGCAGAACGATCCGTGGACGAGCACCAGGGGCGGGCCGGTGCCGAAGCGATCGCACGTGATCGCGACGCCCTGTCGGCTCTGCAGGCAGCGGGTCTCGATCAATTCGAGGTTGGTATCGGACATGACAGGTCTCCCTTGCGTGAAAGGTCCATCTCTCGCGTTTCTGGACCGATCGTCATAGTATATGGACCGGTTGTCATATTTCAACCGGGCATCTAGGATCCCATCATGACCGTGAAGACTCGCGACCGGATGATCCAGACCACCGCCCGGCTCCTCCAGGAGCGGGGCTACTACGGCACCTCGCTCAACGACATCCTGGCCGAGAGCGGTGCCCCGCGCGGCTCGCTCTATTTCCACTTCCCGGGCGGCAAGGCCGGGATCGTGGCCGAGGCGACGCGGGCAAGCATCGACCAGGCGACCGTGGCGCTGCGCCAGTCGCTGGCCGAGGCGCCAACCCCCGGGGCCGGCGTGCGCCGCTTCGTCGAGGAGACGGCCGAGATGATGGCGGCCTCCGGCTACACTTTCGGCTGCCCGGTGGCGCCGATCATCCTCGATGCCCAGGCCGAGGAGGCGGCGCTGGCCGAGCTGTGCCGGACCGCCTTCGACGCATGGGCCGATGTCATGCGCGCGGCTTTCGAGACCGCCGGCATCGCCCCCGATCGCGCCGCAACGCTGGCGCTGATGGTGGAGGCGACGCATGAGGGGCTCTTCCTCATCGCCCGCGCTCGGCGCGACATCGCCCCGCTGACGACCGGCGCCGCAGAGCTGGAGGCCCTCATCGACCGCGCCATTCCAGCACGGGGTGATCGTTAGGCGGGGCTGGATCGCTGCCAATTCCCTGCGCGCGGAAAGACACACCAATTGTTCGGAAAGGCGGCCAGATGCGGATCTAATACCGAGAGGCGTCGCGCGGTAGCCCGATTAGTGCCGGCGAGGTTTGTCGCGACGTCGCCGCGGCACGCCTCGGCCTTGCAGGATCGCGCCGAGATAGACCCCGGAGAGGACGAGAGCGCCGCCGACGAAGAAGTCGGCGCCCACCCTTTCACCCAGAACGATCGCAGCCAGGGCCAGCGCGACCACGGGGGCGAGCACATACTGGTAGGACGCGGCCGAGGCGCTCCAGTGCCGAAGGAGATACATGACGAGGAGGAAAGTCCCGACCGTGCCGATCGTGGAGAGGAAGGCGAAGGCGGCCCAGGTCTCGGGGCGCGCTGGCAAGACCGGCGTCTCGCCGGATGCGACCGACAAGGCGATCAGTATGGCAGCGCCGAACGACATCGCGACCGTATTCGCGGCGAGCAGGCTCTCGGGCGGGTAGAGCTTGAGGATGATCCCCGCCTGGGCCGCGCAAACGGCCGCAGCCAGCAGCGCGAGCAAAGACAGCGCGGAGACGACCTGTCCCGCCTGCTGATGAAAGATCGTGGCAATGCCGGCGACGGTGACGATCGCCCCGGCGACGGCGGGCCAGCGGAATCGTTCGAGACCCTGCGCCAACGCAAGAAAGAACGTGATCAGCGGCACAAGCGACAGAAGCACCTGGCCGTAGGCGGCGCCGACCTCGACCAGGCCCCAGTAGACGAACGCGAAATAGGCCGCGATGCCGGTCAGGCCGAAAAGCACGGAGCCCAGAAGCGAGCGTCCGCGCGGGAACCGCAGGCCGCGGACCTGCATAAGCACAAGGAACAGACCCGCGGCGACGAGAAAGCGCGCCCCCGCGCCCCAGAGCGGCGGCAGCTCGCGATTGCTGAGCCGGATGGCAACGATGTTGCTGCCGATGAGCAGGACGATCCCCGCGAATGCCAGAAGCGGCAGCGCAGCGCGAACCTGACCGGACGACGCGCGATGAGTGTCCATCAGCGAAGCCTACCGGAAAGCCGCCAGCGCCGCCACGACCGCACGGAACGCACCGTTCGCGGCGTGGGTGCCCACCGCATCGGGCGCCGACCGGCCCCGCTTGCATCGGCGCGGGCTCGCGGGTCGAGCGGACCGGCGCGCCCCCCTCGGGGACGCGCCGGCGCGGTTTACGCCGCGACGTCGGGGGTCGGGTCGGGGTTGACGATGGCGGTGTCCTGCACCGGGCGGATTTCCATTTCGGGCTTGCCGATGCGGCGGCCGTGTTCGCGCAGCGCCTCCTCGTCGGTGGCCTGGAACAGGCAGACACATCCGAGCCGCCCGTCCTCCTCGCGGACGACATAGCTGCGGATCCAGCGCAGGCGGTCGGACATCTCCTGCACCACCTGTTCCGATTTCGCGCTGGTCGCGGCCAGTTCCTCGGCATTCGCCCAGAGCCAGGGGCGGTTGATATGATAGAGTTGCATGGTTCTTTCTCCGTGTTCCGGGTTGTGGCGCTCGCCTTGCGAGCTGTGTTCACAATGCCCGATGCCGGGCGCAGAATGCAGATGACGGTCCTGACGAGGAAGGGGGACCAAACTGCCACCGGCGCGTGAGGCGAGGAAAAATCTGGCGAATTGTGGGATATTTCCCGTATGTCGGGAGACGTCACCATAGAGAAGCGCCTGCTGGACGTCGCCATCGTCCTGGTCAACGAGGGCTTCGCCTCGACGGCCATCGGCCCGATCGAGGTCTTCACTGCCGCCGGCACGATGTGGAACGAAATGAGCGGCGAAGAGCCTAGCCCGCGCTTCCACGTGAAGATGGCCTCGATCGACGGCGAGCCGATCCGCAGTGCCTACGGACTGCGCATCGCGCCCGATCGAAGCATCGCCGAGATCGACAGGGCTGACCTGATCTTCGTCTCCGCCTCGGGCGCTGTTCCCGCGGACTGGATGCAGCGGCACGCCGAGATCCCGGCCTGGCTGGCGGCCTTGCACGAGCGTGGCGCCTTCATCGCCGGCGTCTGCTCGGGCGTCGCCTTTCTGGCCGAGGCCGGGTTCCTCGACGGGCGGCGCGCGACGACGCATTGGGGCGTGGCCGAGGCGTTCGGCAAGCGGTATCCGAAGGTTGACTGGCGCCCCGACCTGCTGATCACCGAGGATGGCGGCGTCTTCTGCGGCGGCGGCGTCAATGCCGCGCTCGATCTCAGCCTCTACCTTTTGGACCGGCTCTGCGGTCACGAAACGGCGGTGGGCTGTGCCAAGGCCCTGCTCGTCGACATGCCGCGGGTCCACCAGTCAGGCTACGCGCTTCTCCCCCTCTCGCCGCCGCATGGCGACGCGAAAGTGCGCGAGGCCGAGGACTACCTGCAAGCGCATTTCCACAAGAACCCCTCGGTCGAGGACGTGGCGCGCCACCTGGGCATGAGCGCGCGCGACCTGATCCGCCGCTTCAAGGCCGCCACCGGGCGTCTGCCCGGCGCCTATCTGCAGAGGGTGCGCGTGGCGGCGGCCCGGCAGATGCTCGAGGACGGCCGAACGCCGGTGCTACGCGTCGGCACCGAGCTGGGCTATGACGACCCGGCCCACTTTCGCCGCGTCTTCAAGCGCCACATGGGGCTCACGCCTTCGGGCTACCGCGAGAGGTTCCGTCTTCGGTTTCCGCAATTCGCGGAACCGCCCTGAGTCTGTCGGCCCGGGCGGCGGCAAGGTCGGGTCGCGACGCGGCCCCCGGATCGATGTTGGAGGAATGGTCGGAAGATGATGGGAAACGGACCAGACAGTGCGACAACGGCGAAGCATGTGGTGGTGACGGGTCGCGTGCAGGGGGTCTGGTTCCGTGCTTGGACACGCGATCAGGCGCAGGCGCTCGGGGTCTCGGGATGGGTCCGCAACCGGTCGGACGGTTCGGTCGAAGCGGTGGTCGCCGGACCCCACGAAGCGGTCCAGACGCTGATCGAGGCGCTGCACAAGGGCCCGCGGGCGGCGAAAGTAAAGGAAGTCCGCGTGACGGAAACGACGGAACTGCCGTCGGAGACCGGCTTCCGCATCAATCGTTGAGTGGTGACGCCCGCGTGGCTTGACCAGAGGTATCCATTTGGAACAGCGGCGCACCTGACAAACTTGCGAATGGCAGGTGATCCACAGAGTATTCAGGGCCGGTAGGCCCGGGCAGGAAATCGGGCCCGACCATGGGATCGGCGGCGGCGCCCTGCATGGGGCGCCGCGACCCGGGCCATCGCTACCCGACCGGTTCCAGCCCCATCGCCATGCGTCCGGTGAAGCGTTGCTGGCGCTTCTCCGGCAGCGGGTGGAACTGCCCGCCATGGACATCGCGCAGCAGTCGCTCCAGCCCGTGCCGGCGGAAAAAGCCGGCGCCACCTGCTGCCTCCAGCGCCTTTTCCACGGTGGCGATGCAGGCATTCGCCGCGATGGTCTTGCGCACCAGCGCGGCATTGGCGAGGTCTGTGCTCGGGGTGAAATCCAGGTCGTTGGCCTGTCGGATCATGTCCTCGGTGGCGATCCGTGCGGTCACAAGCCGGTTCTCGAGCTCCCCGAGCAGGGTCGGCGCTTCGGGATCATCGGCCTTCACCAGCTTGCGCGCGATGCGCGCCGCGCTTTCGGCAATGCCGACATAGACCGACATGATGAGTGGCAGTGCGACCGTCGCGATCACGGCGAAGGCGGGATGGAAGCGACCGCGCGGGCGCTTGAGCACCACGGCCTCCTCGGGGACGAACACGGCGTCGAGCCGGACGGTCTGCGAGCCCGTCCCCCGCATTCCCAGCGTGTACCAGTCATCCAAGAGGCGCACGCCGTCGCTGTTCAGCGGCAGGGGGAAGTGCAGCACCTGCGGCTCGCCGTCGGGCGGGTCGAATGCGGCCGAGGTGACCAGCACGTCGCCACGCGGCACGCCGCTTGCGAAGGGTTTGACGGCACTCACGCGAAAGCCGCCCTCCACGGCTTCGGCATTGCCGTTGGAGTTGAGCCAGTCATTGGCGCCGGTGCTCACCAGTACCAGCTCCCCGGCCCCCACCTTCTCCAGCAGCGGTTTGCCGGGGCGCCCGGCGCGTGCATTGGCAGCGGCAGCCGCGACGAGGTGCTGGTGCATCGACAATGCCAGCGCGGTCGCCGGGCAGGAATGCGCCAGCCGTCGCAGGAAATCGCACATCGCGCTGTGGCTCACGCCGCTCCCGCCCAACTCGCGCGGGACCAATGCCGAGAACACACGGTGTTCGCGCAGGCGATCGTAGTTCTCGGCGACGAAACTGTCCGCCATGTCATGATCTGCGGCCGTCGCCGCGAACTGTGGCCCGATTTCGGCCAACACCTTCTCAAGGTCCAGTTCCTTCGTGATCGTCTCCGTCATCGTGACCTCCCGTGATCTCTTGACTGGCCGTGCCGAGACGCTCTCCGGGCGCAATGACTCACCGGGACTGAAACGCAGCACTCCGGGTCGGGATCTTGGTGTTGTTGCCGGCAACTCGCTGCCGCGTCAGCGAGTTCGGGGTGCATCGCCCCCCAAGCGCGGTAACGCGAGAAACTGCCGGCTCCCCGGCCATCATGTGCTCAGCATACGGGACGAATCGCGCCCAAACAACTTCACGAACTGAAGTTGTTCCGGCGTCCCGGATCCGTTATCCTGCGAGCATGGGAAAGGCAGGCTCAGGGGAATCGCGTTTGGCTTTGAGGGCCTGAGCCCGGTGCCTTGCATGTGACGGCGCGATGGATTCTGGCTGTTGGACTCAGCCAGCCGGAGCCCTCTGCCGCCATGGACATCTTTCTC
>SLPP01000127.1 GCA_007131945.1 Paracoccaceae bacterium
CGCGCCGGTGCCGCGACCGGCACCCCAGCGCCCGCCGGCTGCCGCCACGCCGAGCCCGCCCGCGCCGGCGCAACCGGTGTCGGCCGCGGCGACGCCCGGCGGCGATGACGCCGCGGTTCGGGCCTTCCTCGCGGCCCTCGGCGCCGAGGACATCGACCTGCCCGAGGCCGAACGGGAAGCGACGATGGCCCGGCTCGGCGCGACGATGCGGGTGATGATAACCGGCCTGCGGGAGGTGCTGATGACCCGCACCTCGATCAAGAGCGAATTCCGCATCGAACAGACCCGGATCAGTGCCGGCGACAACAATCCGCTGAAATTCTCGGTCAGCCCCGACCAGGCGATCGAGGCGATGGTACGGCCGCGGGCGCGGGGCTACCTGGGCGCACA
Source organism: Paracoccaceae bacterium (assembly GCA_007131945.1). Lineage (GTDB taxonomy): Bacteria > Pseudomonadota > Alphaproteobacteria > Rhodobacterales > Rhodobacteraceae > Pararhodobacter. The sequence goes on from SLPP01000127.1 coordinate 391, forward strand.
GGCCGCGGCCGAGCAGGCGCTCGATGACATCAAGGCCCACGAGGTGGCGATGGTCACCGGGATGGAGGCGGCGCTGCGCGGCATCCTGCGCAAGCTCGATCCGGCGGCGCTTTCGGGCAGGATCGAATCCGGCGGCGGGATCGGGCGGCTACTGAAGGGCAGGAAGGCGCTTTACTGGGAAGCCTACGAGAAGATGTATGGCGAGATCTCGGACCAGGCGACGAGCGACTTCCACGAGATCTTCAGCCGCGAATTCGCCGAGGCGTACCGGAAGCAGTTGGAAAAACTGAAACGCGAAAGATGAGGCGGGCAATGACGAGTGCGAGGGGGATGTGCCGTGTCCTGGGATAGCAAGGTGCTGTGGACCGAGGGCCTGTTCCTGCAGCCGCATCATTTCCAGCAGGCCGACCGTCACACAGAGGCGCTGGTCGCGGGCCTCGCGCATCGCCTGACGCCGTATGCCTGGGGGCTGTCGCAGCTGGAGATCGACGACGAGGCGCTGAAGGTCGGCAAGTTCGCCCTGAAGTCCTGCGCCGGGCTGACCCAGGACGGGATGGTGTTCCGCGTCCCGCAGACCGACGATCACCCACCGGCGATGGAGGTGCCCGACACGATCCGCGACTGCGTCGTCTACCTGACCGTGCCGCAACGCCGCCAGGGGGCGAGCGAGGTCGACCTGACCGGTGCCGAGAACTCGGCAAGCCGGCTGCGCCCGGCCGAGGTCGAGGTGACCGACTCGATGAGCACGGACCGCAAGCCGGTGACGCTGGGCGTGGGCAAGCTGCGCCTGCAGTTCGGGCTGGCCGTCGACGACCTTGCCGACAAGCTGAAGATCCCGCTCGCGCGTATCGTCGAGGTGCAGCCCGATCGCCGCATCATCCTCGACACCGCCTTCATGGCAAGCGCCCTCGACGCCCGCGCGGTGCCGCCGCTCGACGGTTTCATCCGCGAGATGGAGGGGCTGCTCTCGCATCGGATGACGGTGCTTTCGGGCCGACTGGTCGAAAGCGGCCCGGCGCGGGCGGCGGCCGAGATCCAGGACTTCCTGCTCCTGATGGTGGTCAATCGCGCGCTGCCGGTCTTTCGCCACATGGCGCAGATCGAGAACGTCCATCCCGCGACCGCCTATGCCGAATGCATGCGGCTCGCGGGGGAACTCGCCACCTTCATGGCCGGCGACAAGCGCGTGCCGGAGTTTCCGCCCTACCGCCACGACGACTTGGCGCGGACCTTCCAGCCGGTGATCCGGTCGCTGCGCCAGTTCCTCAGCGCGGTGCTCGAATCGACGGCGATCCGGATCCCGCTCGAGCCGCGGAAATACGGCATCTCGGTAGGGATCATCGCCGACCGCAAGCTGATCGGCAATGCGGGCTTCGTTCTTGCCGTCAAGGCCGACATCCCCGACGAGGCGGTGCGGCGGCATTTCGCGGGTCACGCCAAGATCGGCCCGGTCGAGGAAATCCGGCAGCTGGTCAATTCGGCGCTGCCGGGGATCGCGCTGCGCCCGTTGCCGGTCGCGCCACGGCAGATCCCCTACAATGCCGGGGTGGTCTATTTCCAGCTCGATGCCGAAAGCGCCTACTGGCGGAAGATGACCACGTCGGGCGGGATCGCCGTGCATGTCTCGGGCGACTATCCGGGCCTGACGATGAATCTGTGGGCGATCCGGAACGCCTGATCGCCGCAGGGAGGCAAAAATGTCCGACCCCGATCCCTTCGCCGAACCGGATGACACCGACAAGACGGTGATCCGGCCCAATCCGGGCGCGCGCCGGCCGGTCGGCGCCCAGCCCGGCCCCGCGACGCAGACCCCGGCCCCGCAGCCCGCCGCCACGCCAGCGGCCGCGCGCCCAGCCGGCGGTGCCGGTCCGGTCGGGATGGCGCCAACCGGGATGAACGAACTCGTGGCGCTGGCGACGCCGCTCTTCTCGCTGATCAGCCGGATCCGCAACCGGGCCCAGCATCTCGATCCCGAGAAGCTGCGCCAGGCTGTCGTCGCCGAGATGCGCCGCTTCGAGGAAGCCGCGCTCAAGGCGCGGATCGAGCCGAAGAACATCAAGGTCGCGCGCTACGCGCTATGCGCGACGCTCGACGATGTGGTGCTCAACACCCCCTGGGGCGACCAGTCCAGCTGGGGCCTGCACTCGATGGTCGCGACCTTCCACCGCGAGACGGTCGGCGGCGACCGGTTCTACGACCTGCTCTCGCGGCTGGAACAGGATCCGGCGAACAACATCGACCTGCTCGAGTTCATGTACATGTGCCTGTCGCTGGGCTTCGAGGGGCGGCTACGCGTGGACCGGGCCGGCGCCACGCGCCACCAGGAGATCCGGACGGGGTTGGCGAGCATCATCAAGGCGCAGCGCGGCGCGCCGGAACAGGATCTGTCGCCGAACTGGCAGGGGGTGGACCGGCCGCACCGGCCGCTTTCCGCCTGGCGGCCGGTCTGGCTCGCCACGGCGGCGCTGGCCGCGATCCTGGCGCTCAGCTATACCGGGCTGTCCTGGGCGCTGGGCAACAGCACGCAGCGGCTGATCGGCCAGCTGGCGGCGATCGACACCGGCAGCGTGCCGCAGATGTCGCGTCCGGCACCGCCCCCACCCGCGCCGCCGCCCACCAGGCGCGAGGTGGCGCAGGTCGAGACCGTTTCGGGCTTCCTGTCCGAAGAGATCGCCGAGGGCCTGATCGAGGTCCTCGAGGACGGCAACGCGCTGACCATCCGGATCGCCGGGGCGGCGATGTTCGCCTCGGCCTCGGACGTGCTGCAGGACCGCTACCGCGTGCCGCTCGAGCGCGTCGCCAATGCGCTCAACGAGGTCGAGGGCCGGGTGATCGTGGCCGGACATTCCGACAGCATCCCGATCCGCACCGCGCGGTTTCCGTCGAACACGCATCTGTCGCTGGCCCGCGCGACGACGGTCAAGGACTTCCTCACCCGGCTGCTCGACGAACCCGGCCGGCTCACCGCCGAAGGCCGGGCCGAGCGCGAGCCGATCGCCGACAATGCCACGCCCGAGGGTCGCGCGGCGAACCGGCGCATCGAGGTCATCCTGATCCGGGAGGACACGTGATGCCGTGGCTCCGCTTCCTGGGCCTTCTCGGCGGGGTCAATCCCGCCATCGCCGCCGCGGTGTCGGCCCTCAGCCTGTGCGTTTGGTACTTCGGCCCGATGCTGCGCCTCGCGGGCTTCGACCCGTTCGCCACGCAGACCAGCCGTATCGTCACCATCGCCGTCATCGTGCTCGGCGGTCTGGGCTACATCGGCTTCACCTGGTTCCGCAATCGCCGGCGCGAGAAGCGCATGGCCGAGGAGATGGTCGCGGGCGCCGAGGGCGAGCCCACCGACGCGGTGGTGCGCGCCGAGATCGACGAGCTGCGCGAGAAGCTGCGAAAGGCGCTCGCCACGCTGCGCAAGTCGCGGCTCGGGCGGCGGCATCTCTACGAGCTGCCCTGGTACGTGATGATCGGCCCGCCCGGCGCCGGCAAGACCACCGCGATCGTCAATTCCGGGCTCAAGTTCCCGCTTGCCGACGAGATGGGCAAGAGCGCGCTCGGCGGCGTCGGCGGCACGCGCAACTGCGACTGGTGGTTCACCAACGAGGCCGTGCTGATCGACACGGCCGGGCGCTACACCACGCAGGAAAGCGACGCCGATGTCGACAACGCCGCCTGGCTCGGGTTTCTCTCGCTGCTTAAGAAGTACCGCAAGCGCCAGCCGATCAACGGCGCCATCGTCGCGATCAGCCTGTCGGACCTGTCGCTGCAGGACGAGATCACCCGCAAGAGCCACGCCCAGGCCGTGCGCCGGCGGTTGAACGAGCTGCGCACCAAGCTGGGCGTGCGCTTTCCGGTCTATGTCCTCTTCACCAAGGCCGACCTGATCGCCGGTTTCGCCGAGTTCTTCGACGGGCTCGGCAAGGAGGCGCGCGAACAGGTCTGGGGCTTCACCCTGCCGCTGAAGAAGGCCAGCCAGGAGGACTCGCCCCTGGCCGGGTTCGATGTGCAGTTCCAGGCGCTCCTCGACCGGCTCAACACGCAGCTCGTCGGGCGCATGCAGGTCGAGACCGATCCGCAACGCCGCAGCCTGATCGCGGGCTTCCCGGCGCAGGTCGCCTCGGTCCAGCCGGTGGCGCGCGACTTCCTCGACGAGCTCTTCATCGAAAGCCGTTTCGAGGAGCGCCCCTTCCTGCGCGGTGTCTATTTCACCTCGGGCACGCAGGAAGGCACGCCGATCGACCGGCTGATGATGGGCATGGCGCGCACCTTCGGGATCGGCCGCCAGGCGATCGGCACGGGATCGGGCACCGGACGATCCTTCTTCCTGACGCGTCTCTTCCAGGGCGTGATCTTCCCCGAGGCCGGGCTCGTCTCGGCGGACGACAGGATCGAGCGGCGCTACCGGATCACCCGCGCCGCCGCCATCGCCGCGGTCCTCATCATCTCGGTGGCGATGACCGCGCTCTGGACGCGGAGCTATCTCGGCAACCGGGCGCTGGTGGCCGAGGCGGCCGAGCAGGTCGATGTCTACCGCGCCGCCGCCGCGCAGATCCCGGCCAGCCCGATTAGCGACACCGACCTGCCCGCCATCGTCCCGGCGCTGAACACGCTGCGCGACATGCACGGCAATCCCGCCTCGGGGCCGCATCCCGTGCCGGCAGCGCTGACCTGGGGCCTCTATCAGGGCGGCGCCATCGGCAACGAGGCGGCTCTCGCCTATCGCGCGGCGCTCAACCAGCACATGCTGCCGCGGCTGCTTCTGCGCCTCGAGGAGGTGATGCAGATCAACCTCAACGACCAGGACGTGCTCTACGACGCGCTCAAGGTCTACCTGGTGCTCGGCGGGCGCGGGCCGACGAACGCCGCCATGATCCGCGACTGGTTCCGCGAGGATTGGGAACTCGCCTATCCCGGCGTGCAGCGCGAAGGTCTGCGCGAGGATCTTCAAGGACATCTGGCAGCGATGCTCGCGCAGCCGCTCGTGCGGATCCCGCTGAACGGTCCCCTGGTCGAGCGCGCGCAGGACATCCTGCGCGAGATGCCGATGGCGCAGCGGGTCTACAACGGCATTCTCAGCAGCCCGCGGGTCCACGAACTGCCGCCCTGGCGCGTCTCGGAAGCGGCGGGGCCGGCGGTCTCGCGCGTCTTCAGCCGCTCCTCCGGCCGGACCCTCGCCGAGGGGGTCGAGGGCGTCTTCACCCGGCGCGGCTTCCAGCAGGTCTTCCTGGTCGAAGCGGTGAGCGTCGCGCAACGCATCCAGCGCGAAAGCTACGTGCTGGGTACCGAAGCCGACCGCGAGCCCAGCGAAGCGGCAATGATCGAGCTCAGCCGCGACGTGCTGAACCTCTACTACAACGACTTCGTCGGGCGCTACGAGGGCGTCCTCGCCGATGTCGACATCGTGCCGCTGGAATCGCTCAGCCACGCGGTGGAGGTGACCAACGTCCTCGTCGGCCCGGCCTCGCCGGTGGTCAACCTGCTCAAGGCCGTCGCGCACGAGACCCGGCTCACCGAGCGCGGCGAGGAGGGGTTGGCCGGGCTGCTGACCTCGGGGCTGGGGGTGCAGGAGCGCATCCTGCTCGAGGCGCTGGAACGGCGCGACGGCGCGCCCGGTCGCTATGTCGAGCAGCGCTTCGAATGGTTGCACGAGCTCGTCACCGCGCCCGAGGGGCTGCCCTCGCCGCTCGACGAGCTGATGCAGATGCTGGGCGACGTGAACCAGGAACTGAGCCGTCTTTCCTTCACCCGCGACGAGGGATTCGTCGGCCTGCCCGACGACAACCCGCTGGCGCGGTTCCAGCGCGCCACCGCCCGGCTCGAAGGGCCGATGCAGCGCTGGGCGACGCAGATCGCCACCGGCTCGTCCGGCATCACCGCCGAGGGCACGCGGGCGCAG
>SLPP01000060.1 GCA_007131945.1 Paracoccaceae bacterium
CGGGCGCGCGCATCGGGCACCGGCGCCGGGTCGGGCGCCGCCCGCCCGGCCTGCGCGGCGCGATGTGCCAGGATCATGTCCGGGGCAAGGAACGGCAGGCTCGCGCCCGTCCCGCCGTTCTGCGAGACGAAGACGCCGGCGCCGATCTCGGGGATGAAGACCAGGTTCGACAGGAACTCGTTGAGCCCGCCGCCATGGCCAAGCGCGGTGGTGCCGAAAAGGCGGCGCGACTGGAAGCCATGCGCCATGTCCGCCGCCTCGGGCCGGTCGTCGAAGAGCCGCTTGCGCATCTCTACCATCGTCTCGGGCGCCAGCAGCCGTTCGCCGTCGAGCGCGCCGTCGCCGAGGAGGAAGCGCAGGAAGCGCGCCATGTCGGCGGCGGTCGTCGCGATGCTGCCCGCCGGGCCGAAGCTGCCGATATCGATGCGGAAGGCGGGGTGGTTGACGCCGCCCTGCACCCGGTAGCTGCGCGCAAGCGGCGGCTGGTCCGGGCGCCGGGTCGCCTCGCTGTAGGTGGTCGCCGCCATGCCCAGCGGGTCGAGGATGCGGGTCTGCAGGAAGTCCTCGTAGGGCATGCCGGCGACATCCTCGACGATCTGCCCGGCCAGCGCCACGCCCCAGTTGGAATACGAGGTCACCGCGCCGCGCGGAAAGACCTGCGCCGGCGCCGAGGCGGCCAGCGCCTGCGGCCGGGGCAGGGCGGCGATCTCCTCGTCGAAGATCGCGTAGCTGTCCTCGAAGCCCGGCCGGTGGCTCATCAGCTGCGCCAGCGTCAGCGGTTCGTCGCCCGGCACCGCGGTCTCGTGCAGGTAGCCCGCCACGTCGGCCTGCAGGTCGAGCCGCCCCTCCTCGGCCAGCATCATCACCAGGATCCAGGTGAAGAGCTTGCTGATCGAGCCGATCTCGAAGCGCACGTCGTCGGGCCCGGCAGGCGTCCGCGCGTCGAGATCGACATGCCCCCAGCCGCGCAGGATCACCTCGTCGCCCGCCACCACCGCCGCGATCGCGCCGGGCACCTGCTCGGTGGCCATGAAGCCCGCCGCCAGCCCATCCAGCCGCGCGGCCGCTGCCCCGGCGTCATCGTGGACTTCCGCCTTGGCGGTCGCGGCGGCGCCGATCGCGATGAAGACGCCGAGGATCATCCCGGCAAGACGCTCGGATCCCATGACCATGCTCCTCTGCCAGGCGCGCTCAAACCGTTGCGGCCTTCTCTCGCAGCAAAGGGCGGTCCTTGCCTTGATCTCGGTCAGTGAAGACCGGGGCCGCGACGGCAGGAACCGCCTGCCGGCGCGACCTCGCGCGTTGCCCATGGCAACCGCGGCCCGGTGCCAGCCACCTGATTTGCCGGATGAATTCGGGGCAGGAATGGCGCGGTTGACGGGACTCGAACCCGCGACCCCCGGCGTGACAGGCCGGTACTCTAACCGACTGAGCTACAACCGCGCGACAGGCTGCGTGTATGCGATGCGGCGGAGCGCGTCAAGGCCAAACGGCGGGCGAGATCCAGCTGCCGTCATCCGCCGACAGGGGGCGCGAAAGCCTCTTGCCGCGCCGCGCGCCGCGGTGCGAAACCGGCAGGCAAGCCGGGCGCCGCGGCGCGACCCCTTAATCCGGCACCGCCCTGCCACGGCCATGCCGTCGAAAGGCGCCGATCGGACGCGGCGGGGCGGGCGGGGCACCCGCCCCGCCGGCGCGAGGCCCCCTCGATGGGGGCCGAGCGCCGCCCCCGTCGCCGGTCACCCGCGGCGGAGGCGTTGACTCGGCCCGCGGCATCGGCCCTATTCGGCGGGCGCTGTCCGGCGGCCCGCCCTCGCGCGCGCCCCTTGCGCATTGCATCATGGGAGGATCAAGAACATGACCGTACACCGCTTCACCCTAGTCGGCGCGCTCGCCGGAGCGCTCTTCGCCACGCCGCTTCTCGCCCAGACCGAGATCAAGATCGGCTACGCCCTCGCGCCCGCGCCCGATTCGCATTACGGCGTCGGCGCCCAACGCTGGCAGGAGGTCGTCGAGGCGGGCACCGAGGGCCGCTACGTCTTCCGCCACTTCCCCTCCTCCGGCCTCGGCGGCGAGCGCGAGATGGTCGAGGGCGTGCAGCTCGGCACCGTCGAAGCGGTGATCGTCTCGTCCGGCACGCTGGCCAATTTCGTCCCCGATACCGGCGTCTTCGACATCCCGTTCCTGTTTCGCGATCTCGGCCATGCGCGCCGCGTCCTCGACGGGCCGATCGGGCAGGAGATGCTGGCGAAATTCGACGATGTCGGGCTCAAGGCGCTGGCCTGGGGCGAGCAGGGCTTTCGCCACATCACCAACAACCGCAACCAGATCGGCGCTCCCGAGGATCTCGCCGGGCTGCGCCTGCGCACGATGGAGAACCCGATCCACCTGACCGCCTTCCAGACGCTGGGCGCCGCGCCCACCCCGATGGCCTGGCCCGAGGTGATCGGCGCGCTGCAGCAGGGCACGATCGACGGGCAGGAGAACCCGCTCTCGGTGATCGTCTCGGTCAATCTCAACGACGTGCAGCGCTACCTGACGATCTCGGGCCATGTCTATTCCCCGGCGATCCTGCTCGTCTCGCCGATGGTCTGGGACGCGATGTCCGAGGAGGATCGCGAGGTCTTCCGCCAGGGCGCGGCCGAGGGCGTCGCGGCGATGCGCGCCTTCGTCGACGAGGTCGAGGCTTCGGGCGTCGCCACGCTGCGCGAGCGCGGCATGGACGTGGCCGAGCTTTCCGCCGAGGATCGTGCCGCCTTCCAGGAGGCGCTGGCCCCGGCCTACGAGCAGTATTTCGCCACCTACGGGCAGGACCTGATCGAGGCGATCATCGCCACCGAATGAACCGCGCTAGCCGCGCGTGACCGGCCCCGGCGGCATCGCCGGGGCCATCCACCGGACCCGACCGCGATGCCCCTTCTCCGCAAGGCCGAGGCCGCCTTCGTCGCGCTCAACGCGGCACTGGTGATCCTGTGCCTCGTGGCGATGTCGGGCGTGGTCTTCACCAATGTCGGCCTGCGCTATCTCACCAACCAGTCGATCCCCTGGGCCGACGAGGTGGCGCGCTACCTGATGATCTGGATGACCTTCCTCGCCGCCGGGCTGGTGCTGCGCCAGGGCGGCCATGTCGCCATCACCAACCTGCAGGACGCGCTGCCGACCCGCGCCCGGCAGATCCTCCGCGGCGCCATCGTGGCGCTGCTTCTGGGCTTCTTCGCCTACATGGTCTGGGTCGGGCAGGAATACATGACGCGGATGGGCCGGCAGCTGACGCCGGCGACGCGCATCTCCTTCTGGTATGTCTATCTCGCCATGCCGGTCGGCTTCGCGCTCCTGATCGCGCATCTTCTCCTGATCGCGCCGCGCTTCATCCGCGCCGGCCAGCGCCACGAGGACGAGGGGGACGGCATGACCGGAGGCCAGCTTGGCTGAAATCCTCTTCGCCGCGCTCTTCCTTCTGCTGGTCCTCGGCGTGCCGGTGGCCTTCGCCATCGCCATCGCCGCCTTCCTCGCGCTGACCTTCGGCTCGCGCTACCCGGCCATCGTCATCGTCAAGGAGATGTTCTCCGGCATCGACAGCTTCCCGCTGCTCGCGGTGCCCTTCTTCATCCTCGCCGCCGAGCTGATGACCGGCGGCGCGATGACCCAGGCGCTTTTGCGCTTCACCGTGCGCTTCACCGGGCATCTGCGCGGCGGGCTCGGCTACGCCAATGTCGGGGCCTCGACGATGTTCGCCGGCATCTCGGGCTCGGCGCTCGCCGATGCAGCGGGGCCCGGCGCGATGATGATCCGGATGATGGAGCAGGGCGGCTATCCGCGCGCCTATGCCGGGGCGCTGACGGTCTCGGCCGCGGTCGTGGGACCCATCATCCCGCCCTCGATCATCATGATCATCTACGCCATGCAGGACGCGCGCGTTTCGGTCGTGGCGCTGTTCATGGCCGGCATCCTGCCGGGGCTCTGCATCTCGGCGGGGCTGCTTCTCACCAACTGGTGGATGTCCCGCCGCCGCGAATTCGCCGCGACCGAGGCGCGGGCGAGCTGGGCCGAGCGCGGCCGCGCGACGTTCTACGCGCTGCCGGCGCTGGGGCTGATCGTGCTGATCATCGGCGGCATCCGCGGCGGCATCTTCACGCCGACCGAGGCCTCGGTCATGGCGGTGGGCTACGCGCTGATCTGCGGCATGTTCGTCTACCGGACGCTGAAACTGCGCGACCTGCCCGGCATCTTCCTGCGCGCGGCGATGACCTCGGCGGCGGTGCTCCTGATCCTCGCCGCGGCGCGCGCCTTCGCCTGGATGCTGATCATCGAGGGCGTGCCGCAGGCCTTCGCCGCCTGGATCGTCGGCATGGAGCTGAGCCCCGTCGTCTTCCTGCTCGCCGTCAACGTGCTGCTTCTGCTCTTCGGGCTGTTCATGGACCCGCTGCCGGGGGTGATGATCCTGGTCCCGATCCTCGCGCCCATCGCCTTCGCGCTGGGGATCGACCCGATCCATTTCGCCATCGTGGTGATCGTCAACCTGACCATCGGGCTGACCACGCCGCCGGTGGGCAGCCTTCTCTTCGTCGTCGCCTCGGCGGTGAAGCTGAGGCCCACGGCGCTGGTGCGCGAACTGCCGCCCTTCTTCCTGTCGAACATCCTCGTGCTCCTGGTCCTGACCTTCGTGCCCGCGATTTCGACCTGGCTGCCGCGGGCGAGCGGCTTCTGACCGCCTGCCGCCCGGTGCGGCGTGCAAGGGGCGGCGCGCCCGGCGGCGGCGCGCCCCGGGGGCGATCAGCCTCGATGCCGCGCGCATCCCCGGCAAAGCCCGATCCGGGGTGCCTGGCGACCGATCTACCAGATCTTGTATGCAAGCAGCCGGCTCCACCACAAGGCACGCCGAAAAGTCCCGCCCCTCGAAAACGTCGTTTCTTTTCACATTTCGGCGCTTTTCGGTCGCGTTTTTGCATTTTCCACCCGGAATCCGCAAATCTCGAACGCGCGAAAGCGTCGAGCGCCGGGTTGCGCAACCGCGCGCACCCCCCGCATGGGCGGCCGGTTCCAGGGCCCCGGAGCGGCCGAAACCAGCGGCCGAAATCAGCGGCCGGAATCAGCGGCCGGAATCAGCCGGCGGGGTCGGCGGGCAGGCGAAAGCCGGCCTCGGCCATCAGCCGGTCCGAGGCGCCCTCGACCTCCTCCTCCAGCCGGGCCATGAACTCGCGCAGCGGCAGGCCGGGCGGGATGACCGGCAGGAATTCCACCACCGCCGTGCCCGGCGCGCGGTAGATCCGCCGGCGCGGCCAGAAGACGCCGACATTGCAGGCCACCGGCACGCAGGGCGTGCCCATCTCCTCGTAGAGGACGCCGGTGCCGACCTTGTATTCCCGCGCCGCGCCGGGGGCAACGCGGGTGCCCTGCGGATAGATGATCAGCTGCCCCGGCTCCTGCTGGCCGGAACCGACCCGCGCCAGCATGTCCTTGATCGCCTTGCCGCGCTTGCCCCGGTCGACGGGCACGCAACCGATCCGGCGCGCGTACCAGCCGAGGATCGGCGCGCGGTTGAGCTCCTGCTTCATGATGAACTTCGGCCGCGGCAGCTCACTGACCAGGATGATGATGTCGAAGAAGCTCTGGTGCTTGGCGGCGATCATCACCTCGCCCGTCGGGATCTCGCCACGCACCTCGGAGTGGAGCCCGATCATCCAGCGCGCGGTCCAGCGTACCCAGCGGGTCCAGGCATGCACCCCGGCGAAGGCGCCGCGCCGGTCGACCATCGCCCAGGGCGTGAAGAAGACCGCCATCAGCGCCATCATCGCATAGGCCTGCCCGGCGAAGACGAGCGAGCGCGTCCATTGCAGCGCGTAGCCCATCAGCAATTCTCCCCGCCCGGGCACCGCGGCAAGCAAGCTTTCGTTGACCCTGTCGTCATTTCGCGCCCCCGATGCCGTCCTCCGCCCGCGCCCGGCTCTTGGAACCGTTCCGGGCGCTTGCTACAACAGCTTGCGACCCGCGCCAATGGCTCGGCGGGCGCCGGCGCGAGCGAACGGAGGCGGAATGCGGCTGGGCTGTCCGAATTGCGGCGCACTCTACGAGATCGATGAGGGCGCGATCCCGGCGAGCGGGCGCGAGGTGCATTGCACCGCCTGCGACCACCGCTGGTTCCAGCACCCCGGCACACCCGCCGCCCCGCCGGCGCCCGACCGGGACGAGGTGCCGGAGCCCGCC
>SLPP01000174.1 GCA_007131945.1 Paracoccaceae bacterium
ACGCCCTACATGTACTCGACCTACGAGGCGCCGGCGATGGGCGGCGTCGAATGCGAGGCGCGGCCCTCGGACCGGCAGAAGGTCGTCATCCTCGGCGGCGGGCCGAACCGGATCGGGCAGGGGATCGAGTTCGACTATTGCTGCTGCCACGCCTGCTTCGCGCTGACCGAGGCGGGCTACGAGACGATCATGGTCAACTGCAACCCCGAGACCGTCTCGACCGACTACGACACGTCGGACCGGCTCTATTTCGAGCCGCTGACGCTGGAGCATGTGCTGGAGATCCTGCGGGTCGAAGAGGAGAGGGGCACGCTGCACGGCGTCATCGTCCAGTTCGGCGGCCAGACGCCGCTGAAACTCGCCAACGCGCTGCATGACGAGGGGATCCCTATCCTCGGCACCTCACCCGACGCGATCGACCTCGCCGAGGATCGCGAGCGGTTCCAGAAGCTCCTGAACGAGCTTGGCCTGAAGCAGCCGGTCAACGGCATCGCCTTTTCCGAGGCGCAGGCGCTGGAGATCGCCGAGGTCGTGGGCTTCCCGCTGGTGATCCGCCCGTCCTACGTGCTCGGCGGGCGGGCGATGGAGATCGTGCGCGACCGCGATCACCTGCAGCGCTACATCGCTACCGCCGTCGACGTGTCGGGGAAGAACCCGGTGCTCCTGGACAGCTATCTCTCGGGCGCGATCGAGGTCGATGTCGATGCGCTGTCCGATGGCGACCGGGTGCATGTCGCCGGCATCATGGAGCATATCGAGGAGGCGGGCGTGCATTCGGGCGACAGCGCCTGCTGCCTGCCGCCGCATTCGCTTTCGACCGAGGCGGTGGCGGAACTCAAGCGGCAGACCGAGCTTCTGGCGCGCGGGCTCAACGTCGTCGGGCTGATGAACGTGCAGTTCGCGATCAAGGACGGCGCGATCTACGTGCTCGAGGTGAACCCGCGCGCCTCGCGCACCGTGCCCTTCGTCGCCAAGGCGACCGACAGCGCGATTGCGTCGATCGCGGCGCGGCTGATGGCGGGTGAGAAGCTGGAGAGCTTCCCGCTGCGCGAGCCCTATCCGGCGGGTGTCGGGCCGGATACCGACCTGCCGCTCGCCGATCCGCTGACGCTCGCCGACCCGATCACGCCCTGGTATTCGGTCAAGGAGGCGGTGCTGCCCTTTGCGCGCTTTCCCGGCGTCGACACGCTGCTTGGCCCCGAGATGCGCTCGACCGGCGAGGTGATGGGCTGGGACCGGTCGTTCCCGCTCGCCTTCCTCAAGGCGCAGCTCGGCGCCGGGACGATCCTGCCCGAGGGCGGGCGCGTCTTCGTCTCGATTCGCGACGCCGACAAGACCGAGGCGATGGCGCAGGCGGCGCGCGAGCTGGTGGCGCTGGGTTTCGAGCTGGTCGCGACCGGCGGGACGGCGAAATGGCTCGGCGCGCAGGGGATCGCGGCGGTCCCGGTCAACAAGGTCTACGAGGGCCGGCCGAATATCGTCGACCGGCTGAAGAACGGCGAGATCGCGCTGGTCTTGAACACGACCGAGGGCGCGCAGGCCATCGCCGACAGCCGCGAGATCCGCACCAACACGCTGATGGACAAGATCCCCTACTACACCACCGCCGCCGGCGCGATCGCGGCGGTCGCGGCGATGCAGGCGCGCAAGGAAGGGATCGGGGTGCGGACGCTGCAGGGCTGAGGCCGCGGGCCGGCGCGGCCGGGTCGGGAACGGCCCGGGGCGGTAGGTGTGCACGCGTGATCACTCTGGCAAAGCACTGATAGAAAAGGAAATATCGGCGCCGTTAACCGCAATGAAACTTTCGCGGCGGGCAGGAAAAGCCCCGCCCGTGCGGGCGGACGGGGCGAGAGCGGCAAGCGCCGGACGGGCGCGTCGCGGTGTCAGCTTTCGTATTCGGGCAGCGTTTCCAGCTGCTCCTGGGTCATCGGGACATGGACGCGCAGCGACTCGTCGTCGTCATTGTGGTAGAGTTGCGCCTCGTCCATCTCGAGCGCGACGGTGTGGCTGCCGATGCCCAGGAACCCGCCGATATCGAGCACCAGATGGGTGACGGTGTCATCCGAGCCGATCACCACGTCCTCGACCTGACCGATCGTCTCGCCATGCGCGTCATGGACATCGGCGCCGATCAGCATGTCGGCCGTTGGCGCGCTGTCGATCGCGTGATAGCCCTCGGGCGCCTCGGCCGGGGATTGCGGCGAGCCGGTCATCGTCTCGCGCTCGGCGGCGGCCGTCTGCTCATCGGCCTCACCCGCGGCTTCGGGCATCTGCGGCGCCGTCGCCTGGTATTCGAAGCCGGTCTCGAGCGTCGAGTCGTCCCATTCCGGCAACTCTTCCAGCTGCTCGCGCGAGACCGCCGCGACGACGAAGAAGTCGTCGAGATCCTCGGCCTCGGCCGCGTCCTCGTTGGCCACGAAGTAGATCTGGTCCAGATCGACCATCACCGTATGCGCCATGAAGCCGAGGAAGCCGCCGACATCGACGAGGATGCCGCGGATCCGGCCGTCCTGGGTCAGGATCACGTCGTTGATCGAGCCGACATTCTCCCAGGCGTCGCGCTCGGCGAGGAAGGTCTCGTCGCTGGTCCAGCGCAGGCTGCGGTCGTCGCGGGCCGCGTTCGGCTCGCCGGCATGCTGCATCGTGCCGCCGTGCAGGTCGCGCACCGCGTCGCTGTCGAGCGTGTGCAGGTCCATGCCGATGAACTCGGACGCGCGGAAGGCCGGTACCATCTGGCCGGCTTGCGTCTGCGCCGCCGTCTGCGCCGTCGTCTGTGCCGCGGTCCCGTCGCCATAGCCCGAACTCTGGGCGACGGCGCCGAGCGCGGTCATGCTGACGATGGCCGTGGTGTACATCAGGGTTTTCATCTTTCGCCTCCAAACTTGCTGTCCCGGACGGTGCCGGGGTCTGGCGCAATAACCGGCGCGCGGCGGTGCGGTTCCGCGACCGGACTCTGCGAAGGCGGGTTTCGGCCGATCCCGGAGGGGACGATGCCTCCGGCCCGTCATCGCGCGGCGGGGCGCGGCCGGGGTCAGGGAACGGCGTCGGGGAACGGCGTCAGGGGTTACTGAAGAGTGTCCTGCAACTCTCTGGCGATGCGCGACATTTCGTCACCGGGAAGCTGCGGTGGAACGGCGTAGCCTTCCGGCCCGTCGGCTAGGTAGGCCGCCGACGAGACGTCGTGGACATGGTGCATCGGCACGACATGGGCATGCGCGTGCGGCACATGGATGCCGGTATAGAACATCGCTACCCGCTCCACCCGGTAGAGCCGCTTCATCGCCCGGGCGAGGCGCTGCGCGCAGCCGGTGACGCTTGTGGCGAGCGCCTCGGGCAGGTCCTCGAACCAGACATGGTGGTCCTTCGGGATGACCAGCGTGTGGCCGGGGCGGATCGGGTGCAGGTCGAGGAAGGCGAGGACATGCTCGTCCTCGTGTACCTTGTGGGCGGGCAGCTCGCCGCGCGCGATGCGGCAGAAGAGGCAGTCGGCGCTCACGATCCCTTCTCCTCCTCTTCGATCCCGCGCAGCCAGTCCGAGACGACCGGCCCCAGCCCCTCGACGATCGCCTGCACGCCGAGCGCGCTGGGATGCAGGAAATCGTCCTGCATCAGTTCGGCATAGGACAGGCCAAGCTCGTGCTTCTCGCTCATCGGCTGCAGCAGATTCGGAAAGAGCGGCGCGTCGTAATCGGCGGCGAGTTCGCGATACATCGCCTCGAAGGCGTCGCGGAATTCGGGGCCGTAATTGCCCGGCGCGGGCAGGCCGACGAGCATCGCCGGGATCCCCTCGGCCTCGAGCCGGGCGAGGATCGCCTCGAGGTTCGCCCGGCTCGCCGCCGGGTCGATGCCGCGCAACAGATCGTTGCCGCCGAGCGCGACCATCATCGCGTCGGGTCCGTCGGCCAGCGTCCAGTCGAGCCGCGAGAGCCCGCCGGCGGTGGTGTCGCCGCTGACGCCGGCATTGATCACGATGACGTCATGGCCGCGATCGCGCAGCCAGGCCTCGAGCTGCGGCACCAGCCCCTCGTCCTGCGGCAGGCCGTAGCCCTGGGTCAGCGAATCGCCCAGCGCCGCCAGCCGGACCGGGCCCGGCTCGGCCGCGGCACCGCCGGAAAGGGCGAGCGCCGCCGCGCAGGCCAGCGCGCCGATGCCGCGCCGCAGCTTGTCTGCCACAGCCGAAGGCCCATATGCCGAAAGAACCGCTGGTACGAGGTAAACGTGCATGACCGATCCCGTTCTGTCCTTGAAGGACGCGGCGCTGACCCTGCAGGGCAATGCCGGCCCGGTTGAGATACTGCGTGGCATCACGCTCGATGTCCACCGCGGCGAGACACTGGGCCTCGTCGGGCCGTCGGGTTCGGGCAAGTCGTCGCTCCTGATGCTCATGGGCGGGCTGGAGCGGGCGACGGGCGGGCAGGTGCACGCGCTGGGCCACGACCTGACGGCGCTCGACGAGGATGCGCTGGCGCGGTTTCGCAGGGGCAATATGGGGGTCGTCTTCCAGTCCTTCCACCTCGTCCCGACGATGACGGCCCTGGAAAACGTGGCGACGCCGCTGGAACTGGCCGGCCGGCCGGACGCCTTCGAGCGGGCCGAGGACGAGCTGCGCGCGGTCGGGCTGGAGGCGCGGATGCACCACTACCCGGCGCAGCTTTCGGGCGGCGAGCAGCAGCGCGTGGCGCTCGCCCGCGCCGCCGCGCCGCGCCCGGCGATCCTTCTGGCCGACGAGCCCACGGGCAATCTCGACGGCGCCAATGGCGAGGCGATCATGCGGCTCCTTTTCGGCCTGCGCGACCGGCACGGCGCGACGCTGGTGCTGGTCACGCATGCACCCGAGCTCGCCGCGCGCTGCGACCGGGTGATCCGGCTGCGCGACGGGCGGATCGAGGGCGAGGAGCGGCACCTGGAGGCCGCGCAATGAGGCTTCCGGTCGCGCTGCGCATCGCCCGGCGCGAGCTGCGCGGCGGGCTTGCCGGTTTCTGGATCTTCCTTCTCTGCCTGACGCTGGGCGTCGGCGCCATCGCCGCGGTGGGCTCGGTCCGCGCGGCGATCGAGGCGGGGATGCAGCGCGAGGGCGCGGTGCTCCTGGGCGGCGATGCCGAGCTGCGCTTCACCTTCCGCTTCGCCTCGGACACCGAGCGCGCCTGGATGGAACGCGAGGCCGCGCAGGTCTCGGAAGTGGTCGATTTCCGCTCGATGGCGGTGGCCGGGCAGGGCGAGGCCGCCGAGCGCGCGCTGACCCAGGTCAAGGGGGTCGATGCCTTCTGGCCGCTGACCGGCGAGGCGGTGCTCGACCCGCCGATGACGGTGGCCGAGGCGCTGGCGGGCGGCGGCGATCTTCCCGGCGCGGCGATGCACCGGCTGCTCGCCGACCGGCTGGGGCTCGAACGCGGCGACAGGTTCCGGCTGGGCGTGCAGGACTTCGTGCTGACCGCCTATCTCGAGCGCGAGCCCGACGCGATCACCTCGCAATTCGCGGCCGGACCGCGCACGATCGTGGCGACCGAGGCGCTGGCCGGGGCAGAGCTCCTCGGCCCGGGGACGATGTACGAGACGCATTACCGGCTGCTTCTCGCCGAGGGCGACATGCTCGACCGGCTGCGCGCCGCGGCGCTGGCGGAATTCGAGGGCGAGGGGATGCGCTGGCGCGACCGGCGCACCGGGGCGCCGCAGGTGGCGCATTTCGTCGACCGGATCGGCTCGTTCCTCGTCCTCGTCGGGCTCGCCGGCCTCGCCGTCGGTGGCGTCGGCGTCTCGGCCGCGGTGCGCGCCTATCTCGAGGGCAAGACGCCGGTCATCGCCACGCTGAAGACGCTGGGCGCCGAGGGGCGGACGATCTTCGCCGTCTATTTCGCCCAGATCGGCGTGCTGACCGCGCTTGGCATCGCCGCCGGGCTGGCGCTCGGCGCGGCGGTGCCGATCCTGCTCGCGCCGGTCCTCGAGGCCCGGCTGCCGGTGCCGGCGGTCTTCACCCTGCATCCCCTGCCGCTCATCGAGGCCGCGCTCTACGGCGCGCTCACCGCGCTCGTCTTCACGCTGTGGCCGCTGGCGCGGGTCGAGCAGGTGCGCGCCGCCGCCCTCTTCCGCGGCCTCGGGAACGAGGCGCGCGGCTGGCCGCGGCGGCGCTACGTCGCGGCGCTGGTCCTGGCGCTGGTGGCGCTGGTCGGCGCGGCGA
>SLPP01000241.1 GCA_007131945.1 Paracoccaceae bacterium
ACGCTCGAGGGCGCGCAGCGCCGCCGGGCGCAGCGCGCCCGCGTCCCGCAGCCCGGCCAGCATCGCGGCCATGAAGCTGTCGCCCGCCCCGACCGTGTCGGCCAGCACCGTCACCGGCGCCGCCGGCACCTGCAGCCATCCGGCCCCGAACCGGGCCAGCGCCCCGTCCGCCCCGCGGGTGACGACGAGAAGGCCCGGCGCCGCCTCGGCCCAGAGCGCCTCGGCCGCGGCCTCGAGCGGCGCGCCGGGGAAGAGCCAGTCCAGGTCCGCGTCGCTGAGCTTGACGATGTCGGCAGCCGCGAAGATGCGCGCGAGCCGCGCCCGATAGGCGCCCCGCGCCGCGGCGGGCAGGGCTTCCGCGCGAATGTTCGGATCGACCGAGATCAGCAGCCCGCGCCCGGCGGCATGCGCCACGAGCGCCGCGACGGCCTCGGCATCCGGCCCGTCGATCAGCGCCATCGAGCCGAGATGCAGCGCCTCGGCCGCCTCGGGCATGGCCGCGCGCAGGCCCTCGGCGGTCACGTCGCGGTCGGCGGTTCCCTCGCGGCAGAAGCGGTAGCGCGCCTCGCCGCCATCGAGGGTTACCAGGGCCAGCGCCGCCGGGCGCCGGCTTCGGCCAGCCAGCAGGCGAACGCCATCGTCCCGCAGCCCCGCGGCCAGCAGATCCCCCATCGCATCGCTCGCCACCGGCGTCAGGTAACCCACCGGCACAGCCAGCCGCGCCAGCGCCCGCGCGCAGTTGTAGGGCGAACCGCCGGCGGTGGCGGTGAACAGCGGCGCGCCGTCGGCCGCTTGTCCGGTCCGGATCAGATCGACGAGGTTCTCGCCGGCGACGAGGAGCATCGCATCCGCTCCCGACCGCGCGAGATCACCGCAGCGCCGCGAGCTTGCGCGCCTTCAGCCAACGCGCCGCCGCCAGGCCAAGCAGCGTGCCGGTCGCGACGCCCAGGATGTCGGCAACGAAGTCGTACCAGTCGGCGTCGCGCCCGAAATGGGGCTGGATCAGCTCGATCGCGCCGCCATAGGCGATCGCGGCCGGGACGACCCAGACCCAGCGCCGCGGCCCGGTCGCGATCATCGGAAAGACCAGCGCGGCGAAGGCGAGAAAGTGAAAGACCTTGTCGAGCCCCATCCCCTTCATGGAGGAGGGCGGCCTGACCGGCGCAAGGAAGAGATAGGTGAGGACAACGGCCAGTACCGCCCCGGCGGCCAGGCCCAGCTGCGGCAGGCGCGCCTTCAGCGACCTGTACCAATCCGGCTTGGGCGTATTCGCCGCCTTTTGATGCGATGAATCGAACATGCGCCTTCCTACCGCAGCGACGCGGTGGAAGCCAGCCTGCGCCTCACGCCGCCTCGGGCGCCCGCAGCGTCGCCGAGAGCCGGCCGAGCGCGCGTTCCTCGAGCTGGCGCACGCGCTCCTTCGAGATGCCCATCGCCGCGCCCAGCTCGGCCAGCGTCGCCGGCTCCTCGGCCAGATGGCGCGCGGCCACGATCCGGCGCTCGCGCGGTGGCAGCGCGGCGACCGCCTTGTAGAGCGCCCGGCGCCGCCGCGTCGTCTCGATCCGTCCGAGCACCGTGTCCTCGGTCTCGGAGGTCTCGTCCTCGATCGTCTCGACCCAGGCGCGGCCTTCCTCGTCGCTCGACTGCGGCGCGTCGAGCGACAGGTCCGGCCCGGCCATGCGTCCCATCATCGCCACGACCTGCTCCTCGGTCACCTGCAGCTCGCGCGCGATGCGCCGCGCCAGCGGCTCGTCCGAGGGTCCCTGCGCCGCCTCGCGCTGCAGCGTCCGGCGCAGGTGGAAGAATAGCTTCTTCTGCGTCGCGTTCGTCGCCGTGCGGACCAGCGACCAGTTGCGCATGACGTAATCCTGCATCGAGGCGCGGATCCACCATGAGGCATAGGTGGAAAAGCGCGCACCGTTGCCGGGATCGAACTTCTCGGCGGCGCGCATCAGGCCCAGATTGCCCTGCTGGATCAGGTCGTCATAGGGCACGTCGTAGCGGCGAAAGCGCCCGGCGAAGGAGATCGCGAGCCGCGAATAGGCGCTGATCAGGCGATGCAGCGCGGCCTCGTCGCCGCGTTCGCGCCAGGCCCGGGCCAACCCGGCCTCGGTCTCGGCGTCGAGCAGTTCCTCGGCCATCGAGGCGCGCACGAAGCGGCGGGTGTGCGGATCGTGAAACCCCATCGGCTCCCCTTCCCCTGATCCTCCGGTGCGGTCGGCGTCGATCGTATCGAGGCCAACGCACTTGATATCGAATCGCTACTATCTGCGCCCAGCCTTGTCAAGCATCGGCGCCGCGACTACTTCCGCTGCATGAGCGATCCGACCCCATCCGTCCGTCCCATCCCGACGCGCCGGAACGGCGGCGTCAGCGGCGATGCCGCTGCGCCCGCGGCAATCGAGGTTGCCGAACAGGTGGTGCATCTGGCGCGCCTCGTGCATGGCGGCGGGCGCGATGACGGGCTCACCCCGGCGCAGTGGACCGCGCTGCGCTATTTCGCCCGCGCCAACCGCTTCTCGCGCACGCCCTCGGCGTTCTCCGATTTCCACGCGACCACCCGCGGCACCGCCTCGCAGACGGTGAAGTCGCTGGTCGCGATGGGGCTTCTGGAGCGGCGCCCGAACGAGCAGGACGGCCGGTCGGCGCTGATCGAGGTGACGCCGGCGGGCCAGGCGCGGCTGCAGGAGGATCCGCTCGGCGCGCTGGGCGCGCTGATCGATACCCTGCCCGAGGGCGACCGGCAGGCCTTCTCGGCGACGCTTGCACGGCTCACCGGCGCCATGGCGCGGCTGCGCGCCTCGCCCGTCTTCGGCAATTGCGTCGATTGCGGTCATTGCGACACCTCGCTCGCCGGCCCCGCCTATTGCCGCTGCACGCAGACGCTGCTGGTCGAATCCGAGATGCGCGCGCTCTGCGCCGATTTCGCGCCCGCGACCACGCGCTGATTTCGCGCCTCAGATCTCGACCGCGACGGCGACGCCCCGCGCCACCGCACGCTCGACCGCACGCGCGGCAACGGCGAGATCCTGCAGCCCGACGCCGGTGCCGTCGAACAGCGTGATCTCCTCGTCGTCCTGCCGACCGGGATGCGCGCCGATGATCACCGCGCCGATCGGCGTGATCTCCTCGGCCCGCAAGAGACCCGCCGCGACCGCATGCTGCGCCTCGCCGATCGCGACCGACTGCGCGACCTCGTCGGTGAAGACCCTTGCGCGGGCGAGCAGCGCGGCCTCCACCTCCTGCTTGCCCCTGGTGTCGGTCCCCATGCAGGCCAGATGCGTGCCCGGCCGCACATGCGCGTCGAGGAGGCTCGCCTTCGGCGCCGAGGTGACGGTGACGATCACGTCCGACCGCGCGCCGAGTTCGTCCGGTTCCACCGCCTCGAAGGGCAGGCCCAGTTCCTCGGCCGTCGCCGCCAGCCGCGGCAGCATCTCGGGATGCAGGTTCCAGCCGAGGATCCGCTCGAAATCCCGCACCCGCGCCGCCGCCCGCAACTGGAAGGCCGACTGGTGCCCGGCGCCGACCATCCCCAGCACCCTGGCCTCGCGCCGCGCCAGCCGGTCGATCGAGATCGCCGCGGCCGCCGCCGTGCGCAGCGCCGTCAGCAGGTTGCCGCCGACCGCCGCCACCGGCCGCCCGCTATCGGAATCGAACAGGAAGACCGTCGACTGGTGGTTGGGGATGCCGCGTTCGGCATTGCCGGGAAAGTAGCCGCCCGACTTCACCCCCATCGCGCCGCCGGCCCGGTCGATCCCCGACTTGAACCCGTATTGCCGCCCCGCGCCGAGCGCCTCGCGCACCACGGGGAAGTTCTCGGCCTCCCCGCGCGCCATGGCGGCAAAGACCGCCTCGACCGCCGCGAAGGCGTCATCGGGGCTCACCAGTTCCGCGATCGACCGTTCGGGCACGACCCACATCGCCCGCTCCTTCGTCTTTCCGGGAAACAAACTCGATGGTGCGGGGACCGACAGCCCCACCCCTTGCTCTCAATACGCCTTGCCGCGCGCGCTGACCGGCCAGACCGCCTCGACCACGCCGCCGCGCAGGCCCACATACCAGTCGTGGACGTTGCAGGTCGGGTCGCAATGGCCCGGCACCAGCCGCAGCTTCTCGTTGACCTTCAGCACGTTGTCCGGGTCCTCGATCACCCCGTGCTCGTCCGAGCACTTGACGTATCTCACATCCGTCCGCCCGTGGACGAAGGGCAGCCCGCTATCCACCGACTGCGCCTTCAGCCCGGCATCGCAGATCGCCTTGCCGGGCTTGGCGTGGCTCATCACCGAGGTGAGGATGAAGAGCGCGTTCTCCCACTCGCCCTGGTCGATGCGCCTGCCTTCCTTGTCCAGGATCCGGCCATAGTCGGCATCCATGAAGGCGTAGGAGCCGCATTGCAGCTCGTTGTAGACGCCCGAGGTCGATTCGAAATAGTAGCTTCCCGTGCCGCCGCCGCCGACGATGTCGCATTCCAGCCCTTCGGCCCTCAGCGCCTCCACGGCGTCCCTCACCATCGCCACCGCGATGTCGATCTTGGCCCTGCGGTCGGCGTAGCTGTCCAGGTGCTGCATGGCGCCCTGGTAGGCCTGGATGCCGGCGAATTTCAGCCCTGGCGCCGCATCAATGGCCCTGGCGATCGCCACCACCTCGGGAGTCGTCGTCACGCCGCAACGCCCGGCGCCGCAGTCGATCTCGACCAGGCATTCGATCTCGGTGCCATGCGTCACCGCCGCCGCCGAGAGGTCGGCGACATTGGCCATGTCGTCGACGCAAACGAGCGCCCGCGCCCCCAGCTTCGGCAACCGCGCCAGCCGGTCGATCTTGGCCGGATCGCGCACCTGGTTCGAGACCATCACGTCGGTGATCCCGCCGCGGGCGAAGACCTCGGCCTCGCTCACCTTCTGGCAGCAGACGCCGCAGGCGCCGCCCAGTTCCATCTGCAGCTTCGCCACATCGACCGACTTGTGCATCTTGCCATGCACCCGGTGGCGCATCCCGTGCGCCTTGGCGTAGTCGCCCATCTTGCGGATGTTGCGCTCCAGCGCGTCGAGATCCAGCACCAGGCAGGGCGTCTGGACATCCGCCGCGTCCATCCCCGGCAGCGCCGGTATGTCGTAGCCCACTTCGAGCCCGTCGAGTTTCGTCGGTGCGTTCATCTTCGTCTCCGTCAGGTCTTGATCCAGGGCAGCCGGTCGAGATCGACATTGCCGCCGGTGATGATGACGCCCACGCGCCTGCCGCGGAAGACATCGGGGTTCTTCAGGATGGTCGCGAGCGGCGGCGCGCAGGAAGGCTCCATCACGATCCGCAGCCGCTTCCAACTCAGCTTCATCGCATCGACGATCTCCTGCTCGCTGCAGGTCAGGATATCGGTGACGTAGCGGCTGACGAAGTGCCAGGTCCGCTCCTTCAGCGGCACCTTCAGCCCGTCGGCGATGGTCTCGGGCGCGTCGTCGGCGATGATCCGGCCCGCCTTCAGGCTGCGCGCGGCATCGTCGGCCTGCTCGGGCTCGGCGGCATAGATCTTCACGCCTGGCGCGATGGTCGAGAGCGTCAGGCAGCAGCCCGAGATCATGCCGCCGCCGCCAATGGGCGCGATCACCGCATCCAGCCCCTCGACCTGCTCGACGAGTTCGCGCGAACAGGTGCCCTGCCCGGCGATCACCCGCGGATCGTTGTAGGGATGGACGAATTCGGCCCCGGTCTCGGCCTGCACCTCGGCGAAGGTCGCCTCGCGCGACGAGGTCGAGGGAGCGCATTCCACGATCCGTCCGCCATAGCCCAGAACCGCGTCCTTCTTCGCCTGCGGCGCGGTACGCGGCATGACCACGGTGCAGGGGATGCCCCGGCGCTGCGCCGCATAGGCGAGCGAAAGCGCATGGTTGCCCGAGGAATGCGTGGCCACCCCGCGCCTCGCCGCCTCGTCGCTCAGCGAGAAGACCGCGTTGCAGGCCCCGCGCACCTTGAAGGCGCCGGGTTCCTGGAAATTCTCGCACTTGAAGAAGAGCTCCGCCCCGGTAAGCCGGTTCAGTGCCTCCGAGACCAGCACCGGCGTCCGCCGCACATGCGGCGCGATTCGCGCATGCGCCGCGACGACGTCGTCGTAAGTCGGGATATCCAGCGCCTGTTGCAGCATCCGTGCCTCCTTGAAAGTCGCGGGGGGTCCAGGGGGGCGCCG
>SLPP01000056.1 GCA_007131945.1 Paracoccaceae bacterium
CCGGCGCGTCGGTGATGTCGCGCCCGTCGAAGACGACGCGGCCGGCGGTGATCGGCAGAAGGCCCATGATCGCCTTCATCGTCGTCGACTTGCCGACCCCGTTGCGGCCGAGAAGCGCGTGCACCGTGCCCGGCGCGACGGTCAGGTCGAGCCCGTGGATCACCTGCGTCTCGCCGTAGCCGGTCTGGATCGCGTCAAGCTCAAGCATGGCCCTGCCAGTCGCCCAGATAGATCTCGCGCACGGTGGCGTTGTCGCGGGTCTCGGCCGGGGCGCCCTCGAACACGACCTCGCCCTGGTTCATCACGGTGATCCGGTCGGCGACGTCGAAGGCGAGGTCCATGTCGTGCTCGATGATGACCATCGACAGGCTGCGCGGCAGTGCCTGCATCATGCGGTTGAAGCCCTCGATCATCCCCGGCCCGACGCCCGAGGTCGGTTCGTCCATCAGGAGCAGTTTCGGGCGCGCGGCGAGCGCGATGCCGACCTCGAGCTGGCGGCGGTTGCCGTAGGAGGCGTTGCGCACCTCGGTGTCGAGGATCTCGGTCAGGAAGACCTGCTCGGCGACCTCGTCGACGATGGCGCGGAGTTCGGGGTTGCGGAAACAGTCGCGGAAGAAGGAGCGGGTGTCGCCGAGGCTGGCGGCGGCGGCAAGGGCGAGGTTCTCGCGGATGGTCAGCTCCTCGAAGAGGTTGTTCTTCTGGTAGCTGCGGGCGATGCCCAGCCGGGCGCGGGCGGGCACGCTCAGCCGGGTGATCGGCTGGCCGAGGAAGACGATCTCGCCGGCGCCGGGCCTCAGTTCGCCGACCAGCAGGTTGAAGAGCGTGGTCTTGCCGGCCCCGTTCGGGCCGAGGATCACCCGCCGCTCGCCGGGCGCGAGGGCGAGGCTGACCCGGCGCGTCACGTGGATGCCGCCGAAGGACTTGTCGAGCCCCCTGACCTCGAGGATCGGCGGCGGTGCGCTGGTGTCACGCATCGGCCGCCCCTCCGGTGCCGCGCCGCGCCCGCCGTCGCGCCCGCCAGCGCGCCAGGCGGTACTCGAATTCGCCGAACAGGCCGCGGCCGCCGGCGAGGACGGCAAGGATCAGCACCGCGCCGACGACGACATGCCAGTAGACCGTGTAATGGCTGACCTCGTGCTTGAGCAGCACAAGCAGCGTCGCGCCGATCGCCGGGCCGATCAGCGTGCCGATGCCGCCGAGGATGACGATGATCAGCACCTCGCCCGAAAGCGTCCAGAACAGCAGCTCGGGCGAGACGAACATCGTGTGCTGCGCCTTGAGCACGCCGGCGATGCCGGCGAGCGCGGCCGAGAATGCGAAGGCGGCGGTCTTGTGCATCCGCGTGTTGATGCCGACCGCGCGCATCCGTGCCTCGTTGGCGTGGATGCCCGAAAGCGTGCGGCCGAAGGAGGAGCGCAGGACCACCGCGGCGGCGATGTAGACCAGCACGAGGACGGCGAGGCAGACCAGCGCGAAAGTGAGCGAATCGCGCATGTTGAGCCCGATCAGCGAGAGGTCCATCCGTCGCACCCCGGTCATGCCGTCGTCGCCGCCGAGCCAGCGGCTCTCGAAGATCAGCACATAGGCGATCTGGCCGAAGGCGAGGGTGGCCATGATGTAGAAGATGCCGACCGTGCCGGCGCAGATCGCGCCGACGAGCGCGCCGAAGGCGATGGCCAGTGCAATCCCGATGACGAGGCCGGTCGAGGGCGGCAGTCCGAACTTGACGATCGCCGTGCCGTAGCCATAGGCGGCGAGGCCGAAGATCGCGCCGTGGCAGAGCGAGATCATCCGCCCGAAGCCGGCGACGATGTCGAGGCTGATCGCCAGCATGGCGAGGATCGCGATCTCGATCACGATCTCGCGGTCGAAATAGCCGCCGCGGCTGGCATGGATCGCCAGCCCGGCGATGAGCGCGATGCCGGCGCCGGTGCGGATCGGGGTCTGGCGGAACATCTCAGCCCCGCGCCGGGATCAGGCCCTGCGGCCGGAAGACGAGGATTGCGGCCAGCGCGGCGAAGATCAGGACCGAGTTGATCCCCGGCAGCAGCACCGCGCCGATCGTCGCCATGAAGCCGACGATGAACGAGCCGAGGATGGCGCCGTGCAGCGAGCCCAGCCCGCCGATCACCACCACGATCAGCGCCGGGATCAGGATGTCGGTGCCCATGCCCGGCGTCGCCGAGAGGACCGGCACGGCGACGACGCCGGCAAGGCCGGCGAGCGCGCAGCCGAGGCAGAAGACGGCGAAGAAGAGCCGCTCGACATTGATGCCGAGGCAGGCGGCCATCTGGTCGTTCTCGACGCCGGCGCGGATCATCGCGCCGATCTGGCTGCGCGCCAGCGTGACCAGCAGCACGACCATGATCAGGATACCCATGCCGATGATGAACAGCCGGTAGGTCGGGTAGCGCACACCGAAGATCGAGGTCATGCCGCGCAGTGCCGCCGGCGGGTCCATCCCCAGCGCGATGTCGCCCCAGAGGATGCGGATCACGTCGAGGAAGACGAAGATCAGCCCGAAGGTGACCAGCACCTGGGAAAGCGGCCCGGCATGTCGGAGCCGCCTGATGAGCAGCAGGTAGAGCACGACGCCGATCAGCGTCACCGCGACCGGCGCCAGCACCAGCGCCACCCAGTAGCTGCCGGTGCGCAGCGCCAGGCTGATGCCGATATAGGCGCCCATCGCGTAGAGCGCGCCATGGGCGAGATTGACGAAATGCAGCAGCCCGAAGATCACCGTCAGCCCGATCGAGAGCAGGAACAGCAGCATCGAGTATTGAAGCGCGTTGAGAAGCTGCGTGATCCAGAAGACGGCGCTGCCGGACATGGTTCCTCCGCGGCGGTGAGCGTGCGGCGGCGGCCTCGAGGCCGCCGCCACGGGCTTCCGTTACTGGCCGAGGGTGCAGCCCATCGGTTCGTCCTGCACGCGCTCGATCACGTCGAGCACCTCCTGCGTGAGCCCGCCCGCGCCATCCGACACCGTGTCGTAGACATAGATGTTCTGGATGATGTTGTTGGTCAGCGGGTCGATCTCGAGCGGGCCGCGCGGGCCGGTATAGCTGACCCGGGGCATCTCGCGCGCCAGCGAGGCGCGGTCGTCGGCCCCGGCATCAAGGGCGCGCATCAGCACCTGGCCCGCATCGTAGCCCTGCACCGCGTATTCCGAGGGCGTCCGGTCGAAGCGCGCGCGGAACGCCTCGACGAAGGCGTTGTTCTCGGGCGTGTCGATCGTCGGCACGTAGTGCAGCGAGGCCACGACCCCGATCGCCGCCTCGCCCTGCGCATCGACATAGAGCGGCGAGGTCAGGAAGCCCGAGCCGAAGAGCGGGATGTCCTCCTTCATGCCGAAGCTGTCGTACTGGCGCACGAAGGCGATCGCCTCGGAGCCGGCATAGAAGACGAAGACCGCGTCGGGTTCGGCGGCGCGGGCATTGGTGATGTAGGGGCCGTAATCCTGCGTCCGGCCGAAGGGGGTGAATTCCGAGCCCGCGATCTCGCCGCCGGCGGCCTCGAACCCGGCGCGGAAGGTGGCGATCATCTGCTGACCGGCGGCGTAGTCGGGCGCCAGCGTGTAGACGCGGCGATAGCCCTGATCGTAGAGCCACTGGCCCATCGGCCGGTTGACCTGCGAATTCGAGAACGAGACGCGGATCACGTAGGGGCTGCAATTCTCGCCGGTGGAACTGTCCTCGCCGGCATTGGCGACCAGAAGCGGCACCTCCGAATCGGTGACGAAGTCGCGCAGCGCGGCGAGCACGCCCGAGGAGACGATGCCCATGATCAGGTCGACCTCGTCCTGCAGCACGAGTTTGCGCGCCTTGGCCAGCCCCTCGGGCGGGCGCACCTCGGTATCCTCGCGGATCAGCGTGAACTCGTCGAGCCGCCCGGCCTCCTCCAGTGCGAAGACGAAACCGTCGTCGATCTCCTGGCCGAGCGCGGCGAAGACGCCGCTATAGGGCAGAAGCACGCCGACCTTGGTCTGTGCGCCGGCCGCGCCGACGCCGCCGACGATTGTCACGGCCGCCACGGCGGCCAGAACCTTTCCGTGAATGGACTGCATTCCCGCATCCTCCCCGATGCTGTCGCGGTTGTTCCGGGCGCCTCCTCCGCGCCCTGCCGCAACGTCAAGGCTATGGATTTTGCCCCCTTCGGTAAAGCATTATTTTGCATCAACCGGGCGGCGCCGGCGCATCTCGCGGCGGTGCGCCGCGCGCCGGCAACGGGGCTGCGCGGCGGTTTCGCGCCTGCAGCGCAACCTGTGGCTGTACAATCGGGCGGATTCGCGGAAGAACGGCGCATGATGCCCCGCGGCTTCGGGATGGACAATTAGGCACTATGATGCATAAATTGGACCCGAAGGCTGAAAGGGCGCATGTCCCTGCCGCTGCGACCGGGAGGAGGGCCGGGCGCGCGCGGGCGGGGCGGGCCGCATCCGGGGGAGGGGAGCCATGGACAGCATCGCCGACAATGCCGCAACCTTTTTCGTCGACCGTCTGGCCGAGGGCGCGCGCGCCGGGCACACGGCCTTCATCGAGGCCGACGGCGCCGGCCGCAGCCTGACCTACGGCGAGCTGAAGCGCGAGACGGGGCGGATGGCGGCGCTCCTGGCGCGCCACGACATCCGCCGCGAGGAGCGCGTCGCGCTTCTGCTCTTCGACACGATCGACTTCCCGGTCGCCTTCTGGGGCGCGATCAGGGCCGGGGTGGTGCCGGTGGCGCTCAACACGCTGCTGACCACGCCGCTCTATGCCGCGATCCTGCAGGACTGCCGGGCGCGGGCGCTCTTCGTCTCGGCGCCGCTCCTGCCGGTGGTGGCACCTCTGCTCGAGGGCCATCCCTTCATCCGGCATGTCTTCGTCTCGGGCGGCCCGGCGCCCGAGGGGATGCACGACCTCGCCGCCGAACTCGGCGCCGGCGCGCCGCTGCCGACGGTGCCGGCCTCGGCCGACGAGACCGCCTTCTGGCTCTATTCCTCGGGCTCGACCGGCGTGCCGAAGGGCGTGCGCCACGTGCATTCGGCGCCGCGCTTCACCGCCGACACCTATGGTGCGAAGGTGCTGGGCGTGCAGCCCGATGACGTGGTCTTCTCGGCCTCGAAGCTCTTCTTCGCCTACGGGCTGGGCAACAGCCTGTCGATGCCGATGTCGGTCGGCGCGACCGTGGTCCTCTTCTCGCAACGCCCGACGCCGCAGACGGTGCTCGAGGTGCTGAACGCGCATCCGGTGACGATCTTCTGCGCCGTGCCGACGCTCTACGCCGCGACCGTGGCGCATCTCGAGGGCGGCGCGGCGCTGCCCTCGGCGCCGATCCGGCGGTCGATCTCGGCCGGCGAGGCGCTGCCGGCCGAGATCGGCAGGCGCTGGAAGGCGCTTTTCGGCACCGACATCCTCGACGGCGTCGGCTCGACCGAGATGCTGCACATCTTCCTGTCGAACCGGCCCGGCGACGTGGTCTACGGTACCTCGGGCCTGGCGGTGCCGGGCTATGATTTGCGGCTGGTGGGCGAGCATGGCGCGCCGGTGAAGCCCGGCGAGGTGGGCGAGCTGGCGGTGCGCGGCGGCTCCTCGGCCGACGGCTACTGGAACCGGCGCGAGAAGAGCCGCGCGACCTTCGTCGGCGACTGGACCTGGACCGGCGACAAGTACGAGATGACGCAAGAGGGGCGCTACGTCTATTGCGGGCGCACCGACGACATGTTCAAGGTATCCGGCATCTGGGTCTCGCCCTTCGAGGTCGAGCAGGCGCTGATCTCGCACGAGGCGGTGCTGGAGGCCGCGGTGGTGCCGGCGCGCGACCCGAAGGGGTTGGAGAAGCCCAAGGCATTCGTCGTGCTGAAGAACGGCGCCGGCGGGCCGGGGCTGGACAAGGCCCTGCAGGAGCACGTGAAGGCGCAGATCGGGCGCTGGAAATACCCGCGCTGGATCGCGGTGGTGGACGAGTTGCCGAAGACCGCCACCGGCAAGATCCAGCGCTTCAAGCTGCGGGAGGCTGTTGAATGAGCGACTTTGCATGGGGTGATGGCGCGACGGGATTCGTCACGGCTTGCGGCAAGCGGCTGGAGGCGGCGAGCTGGGGGCCGCCGCCGGGCGAGGCGCCGACGATCGTGATGCTGCACGAGGGGCTCGGCTGCATCGCGCTCTGGCGCGACTTCCCCGAAAGGCTAGC
>SLPP01000171.1 GCA_007131945.1 Paracoccaceae bacterium
GAAGCGCGTTGCGCGCGGCGTGCTTGTAGAGGATGTCGCGCTCGGGCAGGCCCTTGGCGCGCGCCATCTCGATGAAGTCCTCGCCATAGACCTCGAGCATGGTGTTGCGCATGATCAGGAGGGGCGAGCCGAGGTAGTAGAGCGCCACGATCATCACCGGCAGCACCGCGTGCCAGAGGAAGTCGAGCGTCAGCACCTTGTCCCAGAAGCCGTCGGCATCATAGGGCAGGGTGCGCATGCCCGAGGTGGGCAGGATCGCGAGCGTCACGCCGAAGACCAGGATCGCGATCATCCCGGTCCAGAACATCGGCGCCGAGCGGAACATCAGCCCGAAGAAGATGCCCGCCGTGTCGGTGCGCGACCCGCGCCGCCAGGAAAGCCACGCGCCCAGCGGCACGCCCACCGCGTAGGCGAGCACGATCGCCAGCAGCATCAGGATCATCGTGTTGGCGAGCCGCTCCCACACGATGTCGGAAACCGGGGCGCGGTAGGAGAAGGACGTGCCGAATTCGCCCTGCACGGCGTTCGTGAGGAACAGCACGTATTGCCGCCAGAGCGGCGCGTCGAGGCCGAACTGGGCGCGGACGGCGGCGCGCTGCTCGGGGTTCAGCCCCTCGGTGATCAGCGCCGCGGTCGGATCGGGCAGGCCCATCCGGAACAGGAAAAACAGGATCGTGGCGATGATCCAGAGCGAGAAGACCGCCTGGAACACGCGCTTGATCAGATAGCTGCGGCGCGACATCGCCCTTCCCCGTCAGCCGGAGGCCCGCGCCGCCGGAAAGCATGAACCCCGCCGCAAGCCGGTTGCGGCGGGGCCTTGGGCCGGTCCGGACTTAGCGGACAAGCCGTCCTTCGGCATCCCACGAATAACCGGCGTTCTCCAGTTCCTGCCGCGCGGCCTCCATGTCAAACTCGAACCTTTCGACGAAGGGATTGTGCCAGAAGGCGTTGACCGGGGCGATCACGGTGGTGCCCACCTCGCCGCGGCCATCGAGCAGCACGTTGACCATCCGCTCGCGGTCCATCGCATGGGTCAGCGCGCGGCGCACGGCGCGGTCGTCGAAGGGTTCGCGGCGCGTGTTGAAGGTCATGTGGAAGTAGCCGAAATCCGGCACCGAGACGACGGTCAGGTCGTCGTTGCCCTCGGCCAGCGGGATCTGGCCCGGCTCCATCCGCCAGGCGGTCATGTCGATCTGCGCGGTCTGGATCGCGGTGAAGACCCCTTCGGCATCGGCGAAGATCAGGAACTCGACCCCGTCCACGGCGATGTTCTCGGCGTGGAAATGGTCGCGGTTGGTGGTCAGCGACATGAACTCGCCGCGGTCGTAGCGGTCGAAGACGAAGGGGCCCGAGCCGACGGTGGGGATCTGGTCGGGGGTGAGTTCGGTCGGATTCTCGATCCCTTCCCAGATGTGCCTGGGCAGGATCGGGATCTGGCTCAGCGTGATCGTGGCGAAGGGCGCCGAGGGCTCGCTCAGGTTGAAGCGCACGGTCAGCTCGCCGGTCGTCTCGACCGAGGCGATGGGCGCGAGATAGGCGTTGAAGTAGCTGTATTCGCTGGCCATGTAGTAGTCGAAGGTGAAGGCGACATCCTCGGCGGTCAGCGGTTCGCCATCATGAAAGGTCATCCCCTCGCGCAGCGTCACGTCGATGGTGACCTCGTCCACCGCCTCGACCGACTCCGCGGCCCAGGGCACCGGCTCCACATCCGGGCTCAGCCGCACCAGACGGTCGTAGTAGAGCCGCATCCACTTCCAGCCCCAGACCGAGGTCGAGGCCAGCGGGTTGAGGTTGTCGGGCTCCTGCGGCCCGCCGATGCGCAGCGTGCGGCGCTCGCCCACCGGCTGGGCCTCCATCGGCACCCATTCGGAATAGAGCCCCTCGCCGGCCATGGCGTTCATGTTGGCAAACGCGGTGTTGTTGTAGGCCACGACCTCGTCGCGGTGGAACAGGATCACCACCGGCACGTCGGGCATGTAGAGTTCCTGCATCTCGTGCACGATGCGCTGGCGCTCCTCGATGTCGAACTCGCGCGCCTGGGCGTCGTAGAGCGCGTCGTAGTCGGGGTTGGCATAGCCGCCGGGGTTGTTGGCGCCCAGCCCGGTCTGCCGGCTGTCGAGCGTGCCGAGGAAGAACTGCGGGTCCAGCCGGTCGACGCGCCCCGACCAGCCCAGGATCACCGCGTCGAAATCCTGCTCGGAATAGAACCGGTCGAGCAGCGTCCGGAACTCCAGCGGCGAGACGGTGACGTCGAGCCCCAGTTCGCGCCAGGCCTCGGCGATGATGAAGGCCCCCTCGTAGCGGATCGGGTCGTAGGCCTCGGTGGTGGTGAGGATCTCGACCGCCGCCACGCGCTCCTGCGCCATCACCGGTGCGCCCAGGGACACCGCAAGCGCAAACGTCGCGCTGCAAAGGAGATGATTGTTTTTCATGGTTTCCTCCGATCTGTTGGGTCGTTGCACCGGCCTTCGAGGGGCGCCGCCACGGCGAGCGAAAGACGCGCGACCGCGCGTGCCGACGGGGTACCGGCCCATTCATGGGTGAACCGGATCGGGAAGTCAAATCCGGCGGGCCGCCCGGCCAGCCGCAGGATGCAACCTGCCGAGGCGCACAACTGCGGGGTTGCGTCGCCCGCCCGGATTTCGCAAACTCGCCCGACAGAGTACAGATAAGCGACCATCAACGGTCGCAAACAGACAGGGATGGAACGGTGCCGCGATCAGATTTCTGGTCCGGGCTCGTCGTGGCAGGGTTCGGACTTCTCGCGCTGCTCTGGATGATCCCGAACTATGCGGGCAGCAACCCGTTCGCGCAGATGCCGCCCGAACTGGTGCCCAACATCGCCGCCTGGACCATGATCGTCTGCGGCGGAATCGTCGCGCTCGGCGGGCTCGTCAGGATGCTGCGGGACGGGGTTTCGCCGGTATCGGCCGAGGTGAACTGGCGCGCCATCGGCTGGGCGCTCTGGCCGTTCGTCTATGTCGGCGTCGCGATCTGGGTCATGACCTTCGTCAAGCTCACCTGGTTCGGTGTCTTCCTGATCGGCGGCATGCTGTTCCTGCTGGGCGAACGGCGCTGGTACATGATCCTCGGCTGTTCGGTGGTGCCGGTGGTGCTGCTCTATGTGCTTTCCGTCTACCTGATGCGCGTGGGGGTGGTCTGAGCGATGGATCTTTCCGCAGTGGGTGCCGCCGCCGCCGAAGCCCTGACGCTGGCCTCGTTCATCGGGATCGGCGGCGGGGTGCTGCTGGGCTATGTGGTCGGGGTGATCCCGGGCCTGTCGCGGTCGGTGGCGATTTCCATCGCCATTCCGATGACCTTCTACATGTCGCCCTATATCGCGATCTCTTTCCTGATCGGGCTGTCGAAGGGCACGGCGGCCGGCAGCGCGGTCTCGGCCATCCTGCTCAACGCGCCGGGCGAGGCGTCCTCGGCGGCGACCGCGCTCGACGGCTATCCGATGGCCAAGGCCGGCAAGCCGAAGACGGCCTTGCAGATCGGGCTGATCGCCTCGGTGATCGGCGACATCCTGGCGACGATCATCCTGATCTTCGTCGCCATCCCGTTCGCCCGCGTCGCGCTGATGTTCGGGCCCTACGAGATGGCCGCGATCCTGGCCTTCGCGCTGGTCTTCATCGCCGGGCTGTCGGGCGGCAACATCTTCAAGGGGCTCGCCGCCGGCGGTCTGGGGATCTTCCTGGGCACCATCGGCCTCGATAACCAGACCGGGCTGCCGCGACTGACCTTCGGCTATACCGAACTGATGGACGGGATGCCGCTGATCGCGGTCGCCATCGGCACGCTCGCCCTGTCGGAGATGTTCGTGCAGTCCGAGAAGCTGCGCTACGATCGCGCCAACATGTCGGTGCAACTGAAGAACGATCCGAACGACCATGTCACCATGCCGATCCTGCGCCGCATCATGCCCACCATCCTGCGCGGCACGGGGGTGGGCACCTTCGTCGGCGCCTTGCCGGGGCTGGGGCCGTCGGTGGGCTCGTTCATGTCCTACGGCATGGCGCAGCGCGCCGCGAAGGATCCCTCGACCTTCGGCAAGGGCGAACCGAAAGGGATCGCGGCCTCGGAATCCGCCGACAATGCGGTGATCCCGGCGGCGCTGATCCCGCTCTTCGGGCTGGGCATTCCCGGCAACGTCTCGGCCGCGCTGCTCATCGGCGCCTTCGCGATCCACGGCATCACCGTCGGACCCCTTCTGCTGCGCGACAATCCCGAGCTTCTCTATTCGATCTTTGCCGGCATGATCCTGGCCTCGATCATCATGCTGGCGCTGGGCTGGTTCGGGCTGATGGTGTTTGCCCAGATCACCAAGGTGCCACCGCATGTGGTGATACCGATCGTCATCTTCTTCTGCCTCGCGGGGATGATGCTGCAGGGTTACGGCACCTTCGGTCTGGTGATCCTGATCGCCTTCGCCGTCCTCGGCTACCTGATGAAGAAATACGACTATTCCTTCGTCACCTTCCTTGTCGCCTTCATCATCACGCCGATGCTGGAGCTCAACCTGCGCCAGAGCATCATCCTCTCGCGCGGCAACTGGGAGATTCTGCTGAATCGCCCCATCGCCCTGTTCTTCATCGCCTGCACGGCACTGGCGCTTGTCATGCTGATCCTGCGGACGGTCAGGACGGGCAAGCCGGCAGCCAATGCGCCGGCGGACTGAAAGAGAAAAACCCGAGGAGGAATATCATGAACAGACGCGCCCTGATCGCCGCTGCCGCGGCATTCGGCACCCTTGTCGCCGCGCCCGCCGCGCTGGCCGACGAATGGCGCCCGACCCAGCCGATGACCATGGTCATCGGTTTCGCCCCCGGCGGCTCGACCGACATCCAGGGCCGGGTTCTGGCCCGCACGCTGGAAGAGTATTTCGGCCAGCCGGTCAATGTCGTCAACCAGCCCGGCGGCGGCGGGGCGGTGGCGCTGACCCGCTTCCTGAACGCCGAGCCCGACGGTCACACCTTCATGTTCGGGGTCATGCTGGGCCTGACATTCTCGCCCATCGTCAGCCCGGTGGAATACGAGATCGACGACTTCCGCTATGCCGGCACGCTGGTCGGCGGGCAGTTCGGCGTGATCGCGGCGGGCGATGCCCCGTACCAGAGCTTCGAGGAACTCATTGCCTACGGCAAGGAGAACCCGATGACCTATGCCCAGCAGCTGCCGATGGATCAGGCGATCATGCAGCGCATCGCCGAGCAGGAGGGGCTCGATCTGGCCTTCGTGCCGACCGGCGGCGGCGGCGGCGTGGCGCCCCTGCTTCTGGGCGGCGAGGTCGATTTCGCCTTCTCGGGCGGCATCCATTCGCAATACGTGCCCACCGGTGACATGAACATCCTGGCCTTCTTCACCCGTGACCGCTCGCCCTTCTACCCCGATGTTCCGACGCTCGTGGAGCTGGGCTACCCCTATGCGATGGACGACTTCCGCTCGTTCTTCCTGCCTGGCGGCACGCCGGACGAGATCGTGCAGGCCTTCGAGAATGCCGCGCGTTTCGCCGTCGAGCACGAGCCTTTCGTCCAGGTCACGGTCGAGAACACGCAGCATCCCATCGTCTTCATGGACGGCGCCGAGACCGAGGCCGCGATCCGGGAGATCCGCGCCGCCAACGAAGCGCTGATGGCCGACTGACGCCCCGATCAACAGGAGAGAGAGAATGAAAAGGACCCTTGCACTTATTCTCGGCGCCACCCTCATGGCGTCGCCCGCGGCAATGGCCGACGACTGGCCGACACGCCCGCTGACCATGGTGATCGGCTTCAATCCCGGCGGCTCGACCGATATCCAGGGCCGCGTCCTCGCCAATGTCATGGAAGAATACCTCGGCCAGCCGGTCAACGTGGTGAACCAGCCAGGCGCCGGCTCGGCGGTCGCCTTCACCCGGCTGAAGAACACCACGCCGGACGGCTACACATTCCTCTTCGGCGGCACGACGGCGCTTACCTTCACGCCGATCATCACCCAGGTCGAGTACGAGATCGACGATTTCGAGTATCTCGCCGCGCTGGCGCTGGGCCAGAACGCGATCGTCACCGCCGCCGACCAGCCGTTCTCGACCTGGGAGGAACTGATCGCCCATGGGCGGGAAACCCCGCTGACCTATGCCCA
>SLPP01000092.1 GCA_007131945.1 Paracoccaceae bacterium
AGAGCACCTCCGGCGCCAGCGAAATGATCTTCATGAAGTTCTTCGCGCGCAGCTCGCGCACCACCGGCCCGAAGATGCGGGTGCCGACGGGCTCGCCCTGGTTGGTCAGGATGACGGCGGCATTGCGGTCGAAGCGGATGGCGGTGCCGTCCTCGCGGCGCACTTCCTTGGCGGTGCGCACGACGACGGCCTTGCGCACGTCGCCCTTCTTCACGCGGCCGCGCGGAATGGCTTCCTTCACCGACACCACGATGATGTCGCCGACCGAGGCGTAGCGGCGATGCGAACCGCCGAGGACCTTGATGCACTGAACCCGGCGGGCGCCGGAATTGTCAGCCACATCCAGATTGGTCTGCATCTGGATCATTGGGTTTCTCCCGACCTTTGGGAACCTGCCGCGCGGGCCGTCCCAGGGTTTCGTTCAAACCGGAAGGGGGACGTCAGGCCGAAGCTTCGGTCACCACCCTCCAGCGCTTGGTTTTCGAGATCGGCGCGCATTCCTCGATGCGGATCTGGTCGCCGACCTTGAAGCGGTTTTCCGGATCGTGCGCCCGGTACTTCTTGGTGAAGCGCACGGTCTTCTTCATCATCGGATGCGTGAAGCGGCGTTCGACGAGGACCGTGACGGTCTGCTCGTTCTTGTCGCTCGTCACCGTGCCTTGCAGGATGCGTTTGGGCATGGTCTCGCTCCTCAGCTCGCCGCCGCTTCGCTGGCTTTTTCGTTCAGCACGGTCTTCACCCGCGCGGCGTCGCGGCGCACCTGACGCATCCGCGCGGTGTTCTCCAGCTGGTTGGTGGCCTTCTGGAAGCGGAGGTTGAACGCCTCCTTCTTCAGCGCCACCAGCTGATCGCGCAGCTGATCCGGTGTCTTCTGTCTCAACTCGTCGGCGTTCATCGCCCTCTTCCTTCCCCTCACCAGAGGGCCCCGTCCGGGTCACCCTTCACCTGATGGTGTCAACGAAATGCACGAAGCCCCGCCCGCCCGGCGGAGCCTCGGTTGTCTTACCAGTCCTCGCGCGCGACGACGCGGGTCTTGATCGGCAGCTTCATAGCCGCCAGACGCAGCGCTTCCCTTGCCACAGTTTCACCCACCCCGTCAATCTCGAACATAACGCGGCCGGGCTTGACGCGGGCGGCCCAGAAATCGACCGAGCCCTTGCCCTTGCCCATCCGCACCTCAGTCGGCTTCGAGCTGACCGGGACGTCTGGGAAGATGCGGATCCAGACGCGGCCCTGGCGCTTCATGTGGCGCGTCATGGCGCGGCGCGCGGCCTCGATCTGGCGGGCGGTGATGCGCTCGGGTTCGGCGGCCTTCAGCCCGTAGGAGCCGAAGTTCAGGTCGAACCCGCCCTTCGCCGCGCCCCGGATGCGGCCCTTGTGCGCTTTGCGGAACTTCGTCCGTTTCGGTTGCAGCATCGTCTCTCTCCTGTCAGGCCGCCGTCATCCGCGACGCGGCGGGCGCCCGGCGCCGGGGCCTTCGCTCAGTTCGTGCTGGCGACGATCGCGGGCGGCGGGATCGTGTTCCATGATCTCGCCCTTGAAGATCCAGACCTTCACGCCGATGATGCCGTAGGGCGTC
Source organism: Paracoccaceae bacterium (assembly GCA_007131945.1). Classification (GTDB taxonomy): domain Bacteria; phylum Pseudomonadota; class Alphaproteobacteria; order Rhodobacterales; family Rhodobacteraceae; genus Pararhodobacter. The sequence goes on from SLPP01000092.1 coordinate 1,580, forward strand.
TTGGCCTCGGCCAGCGCATAGTCGATATCGGCGCGCAGCGTGTGAAGCGGCACGCGGCCCTCGCGGTACCACTCGGTCCGTGCGATCTCGGCCCCGCCGAGGCGGCCGCCGACATTGACCCGGATCCCCAGCGCGCCCATGCGCATCGCGTTCTGCACCGCGCGCTTCATGGCGCGGCGGAAGCTGACGCGACGCTCGAGCTGCTGGGCGATCGATTCGGCCACGAGCTGGGCGTCGATCTCGGGCTTGCGCACCTCCACGATGTTGAGATGCAGTTCGCTGTCGGTGAAGTTCGCCAGCTTCTTGCGAAGCGCCTCGATATCGGCGCCCTTCTTGCCGATGATCACGCCCGGACGCGCGGTGTGGATCGTCACCCGGCACTTCTTGTGCGGGCGCTCGATGATGACGCGGCTGACACCGGCCTGCTTGCATTCTTCCTTGATGAAGTCCCGCATGCGCAGGTCTTCCAGAAGCAGGTTGCCGTAGTTCTTGCCGTCAGCGAACCAGCGGCTGTCCCAGGTGCGGTTGACCTGCAGGCGCATGCCTATCGGATTGACCTTCTGACCCATTACGCTTGCTCCTCGCGCTCGCGCACCTTGATGGTGATCTCGGAAAACGGCTTCATGATCCGCCCGAAGCGGCCCCGGGCGCGCGGGCGTCCGCGCTTCAGGACCAGGTTCTTGCCGACCCAGGCCTCGGCGACGACCAGGTTGTCGACATCGAGCCCGTGGTTGTTCTCGGCGTTGGCGATCGCCGACTGCAGGCATTTCTTCACGTCGATGGCAATGCGCTTCTTCGAGAAGGTGAGGTCCGCAAGCGCCTTGTCGACGCTCTTGCCGCGGATCAGCCCGGCAACCAGGTTCAGCTTCTGCGGACTGGTGCGCAGCATGCGCAACTTCGCCATCGCCTCGTTCTCGGCCACGCGGCGGGGATTTTGTTCCTTACCCATGGCTTACTTCCTCTTGGCTTTCTTGTCGGCGGCGTGGCCGTAATAGGTCCGCGTCGGCGCGTATTCGCCGAACTTCTGGCCGATCATATCTTCCGACACGTTCACCGGGACGTGCTTCTTGCCGTTGTAGACACCGAAGGTCAGCCCGACGAATTGCGGCAGGATGGTCGAGCGGCGGGACCAGATCTTGATGACTTCGTTGCGCCCCGAGTCGCGTGCCTTTTCCGCCTTCTTGAGGACATAGGCGTCGACGAAGGGGCCCTTCCAAACCGAACGTGACATGGATCAGCGACCCTTCTTGCGTGCGTGGCGCGAGCGGAGGATGAACTTGTCCGTCGCCTTGTTCGACCGCGTACGGCGGCCCTTGGTGTCCTTGCCCCAGGGCGTGACCGGCGTGCGGCCACCCGAGGTGCGGCCTTCGCCGCCGCCATGCGGGTGGTCGATCGGGTTCATGGCCACGCCGCGCACGCTCGGGCGCTTGCCCAGATGCCGGTTGCGACCCGCCTTGCCCAGGTTCTGGTTCGAATTGTCGGGGTTCGACACCGCGCCGATCGTGGCCATGCATTCCTGGCGCACCATGCGCAGCTCGCCCGACGAGAGCCGGATCTGCGCATAGCCGCCGTCGCGGCCGATGAACTGCGCATAGGTGCCGGCCGCGCGCGCGATCTGCCCGCCCTTACCGGGCTTCAACTCGACATTGTGCACGATCGTGCCCAGCGGCATGCCCGAGAACGGCATCGCGTTGCCGGGCTTGACGTCGACCTTGGCGCCGGCCACGACCTTGTCGCCGACAGCCAGGCGCTGCGGCGCGAGGATGTAGGACTGCTCGCCATCGCCGTAGCGGATCAGCGCAATGAAGGCGGTGCGGTTCGGATCGTACTCGATCCGCTCGACGGTCGCCGGGACGTCGAACTTGCGCCGCTTGAAATCGACGATGCGGTAGAGCCGCTTCGCGCCCCCTCCCAAGCGGCGCATCGTGATCCGTCCGGTGTTGTTCCGCCCGCCCGACTTCGACAGACCCTCGGTAAGGGCCTTCACCGGGCGACCTTTCCAAAGCTCCGAACGGTCGATCAGCACCAGCCCGCGCTGGCCAGGCGTCGTCGGCTTGTACGACTTGAGTGCCATGCTTCCTGTCTTCCGTCAGCTTCGGACCAATAGGTCCCGTTTCAATGATGAGCGCCTCGCGCCCCTCCGCTTCGTGGCCGCGCCCGCAAGCGCCGCCATCAAACGACCAGCGGCCCCGGATGCCAGGGCCGCTGAGTCGCGGTTCCTTATCAAAGGCCAGTCGTCACGTCGATAGCGTTTCCTTCCTCGAGCGTGACATAGGCCTTCTTCACGTCCTTGCGCCGGCCGAGCTGGCCGCGGAAGCGCTTCACCTTGCCCTTGGTCGTAGTGGTGTTCACCGCTTTGACCTTGACACCGAAAAGCGCCTCGACCGCTTCCTTGATCTGCGGCTTGTTGGCGTCGATCGCCACCTCGAAGACGACGGCATTGGCTTCCGAGGCCATCGTCGCCTTCTCGGTGATCACCGGCTTGCGGATCACGTCGTAATGTTCGGCCTTCGCGCTCATGACAGTCGCGCCTCCAGAGCTTCGACACCCGCACGGGTCAGCACCAGCGTGTCCCGCTTGAGGATGTCATAGACATTGGCCCCGATCGACGGCAGGACGTCGATCCCGTCGAGGTTGCGGGCAGCACGGGCGAAGCCCTCGTTGACCTCGGCTCCGTCGATGACCAGGACCTTGCGCCAGCCCAGTTCCTTCGCCGCCTTGGCCAGCGCCGCGGTCTTGCCCTCGGGCAGTTCGGCACTGTCGAGCACCACGAGCTTGCCCGCCTGCGCCTTGGCCGAGAGGGCGTGCTTAAGACCCAGCGCACGCACCTTCTTCGGCAGATCGAAAGCATGGCTGCGCGGCACCGGCCCCTTGTAGACGCCGCCCTTGCGGAAGATCGGCGCGCCGCGGTCGCCGTGACGCGCGCCGCCGGTCCCCTTCTGGCGGTAGATCTTCTTGGTCGAATAGGACACGTCCGACCGGCCCAGCGTCGCATGCGTGCCGGCCTGCGCCCTCGCCCGCTGCCAGCGGACGACACGGTGCAGGATGTCGGCGCGCGGCTCGAGGCCGAAGATCGCGTCGCTGAGTTCGACTTCGCCCGCGGGCGAGGCGTCGAGCTTGATCACCTCGGTTTTCATTTCTCGTCTCCTTCCGGCGCCGGCGGCTCGCCCTCGCCCTGGTCGGCGTCCGCGGCCGCCTGCTTCTCGGCCTCGGCGAGCGCGGCCTCCTGCGCGGCGGCCTCGGCCTCGAGCTGCGCCTGGCGTGCGGCTTCTTCCTCGGCAGCGGCGGCAGCGGCGGCCTCCTCGGCAGCCTTGCGCGCGGCCTCGGCCTGACTCCTCAGCGCCGCGGGCAGGATCGCGTTCTCGGGGAAGGGCTTCTTCACCGCGTCCTTGATCGTCACCCAGCCACCGCGCGAGCCTGGGACCGCACCCTTGACCATGATCAGGCCGCGCTCCGAGTCGGTCTTGACCACCTGCAGGTTCTGCGTGGTCACCCGCACCGCGCCCATGTGGCCGGCCATCTTCTTGCCCTTGAACACCTTGCCGGGGTCCTGGCACTGGCCGGTCGAGCCGTGCGAGCGGTGGCTGATCGACACACCGTGCGAGGCGCGCAGGCCGCCGAAATTATGCCGCTTCATCGCTCCCTGGAAGCCCTTGCCGATCGTGGTGCCCGCCACGTCGACGAACTGGCCGGCGAAGTAGTGGTCGGCGGTGATCTCCTCGCCCACCTCGATCAGGTTCTCGGGGCTGACGCGAAACTCGGCGAGCTTGCGCTTGGGCGCAACATTCGCCCGCGCGAAATGGCCGCGCATCGGCGACGAGGTGCGCTTGGCCTTGGCCGCGCCGGCGCCCAGCTGGACCGCGGTATAGCCGTCGCGGTCGGCGGTGCGCTGCGCCACGACCTGCAGGCCGTCGAGCTGCAGGACGGTCACCGGCACCTGCCGCCCGTCCTCCAGGAAGAGCCGGGTCATGCCCAGCTTCTTTGCAATCACTCCAGAGCGCATGGTCTTGGCTCCTTACACCTTGATTTCGACATCGACGCCGGCGGCTAGGTCGAGCTTCATCAGCGCGTCCACCGTCTGCGGGGTCGGGTCGACGATGTCGAGAAGCCGCTTGTGGGTACGGATCTCCCACTGGTCACGCGACTTCTTGTCGATATGGGGCCCACGGAGAACCGTGAACTTCTCGATCTTGTTCGGCAGCGGGATCGGGCCCCGCACCTGCGCACCCGTTCGCTTGGCCGTGTTCACGATCTCCGCGGTGCTGGCATCCAGCACGCGGTAATCGAAGGCCTTCAGCCGGATGCGGATTGTCTGACCTTGCATCTTCGTTCCCTCGGGGAATGGCGGCGGGGTCTGTGGCGGCCCCGCCGGATCCGTTCCGTTACTCGATGATCTTCGACACGACGCCGGCGCCGACGGTGCGGCCGCCTTCGCGGATGGCGAAGCGGAGCTTTTCCTCCATGGCGATCGGCGCGATCAGTTCGACCTCGAACTTCAGGTTGTCGCCGGGCATCACCATCTCGGTGCCCTCGGGCAGCT
>SLPP01000038.1 GCA_007131945.1 Paracoccaceae bacterium
ACGCGATACCCCTCGGTGCCGAAGGCCGCGGCGGCCGCCAGCCCGGCGATTCCGCCGCCCGATATCAGGATGTCCACGGACTCTCGCATGCCGACCCTCCGTCCCACGCCATTATAGGCCGATACAGCCGCCGGGGCGAGGGTGCGATCAGCCGCGGGTGATGGCGAGCAGCGTCAGCATCACCACCGGCGCCAGTGCCAGCGCCGGCAGGTAGAGCGCGGGCAGACCCCAGACCAGCACGGCGCTCGCCCAGCCGGTGACCAGCGCGAGCATCAGGTAGAAGGGATAATCTCCATCGCCCTCGGCCAGTTCGCGGGCAATCCCGCCGATCACCGGGATGCGGCGGATCAGGGGCTGGCGAATCTGCCGGCGCGACGTGCGGGCGACGCGGGTCTCGATTCGAACAGTCATGGCAACCTCCGTCAATTCACTTTCGGAAACATAGGTTTTCCGCGCCGGCGGACATCCATGAAATGCTGCGATGCGGCATAAGGCCGCGTCGGCCTTACAACCGATGCAGGAAGCCGCCCAGGTCGCCGGTATGGTGGTGGATATGCGCGGCCTCGGCTTCGGGCAGGGCCTCGGGTGCGACATGGACCGTGCGCATCCCCAGCGCGTGCGGCACGCGCAGGTTGCGCGGGTCGTCCTCGAACATCGCGGCACTGCGCGGGTCCAGCCCATCGGCGGCGAAGACGGCGTCGAAGGCCTCCGGCTGCGGCTTCGGGTGAAAGCCTGCATCCTCGACGCCATAGACCGCGTCGAAAAGGCCACCGAGCCCGCGTGCCTCGATCACGCGCCGCGCGTAGGGGGCTGACCCGTTGGTATAGACGACCCGGCGGCCCGGCAGGCGGGCAATGCCAGCGCGTAAGGCAGGATCGGGGCTGAGCACCGAGAAGTCGATCGCATGCACCTCGACCAGGTAGGGCGCGGGGTCGATGCCGTGGTGCATCATCAACCCGGCGAGCGTGGTGCCATAGTCGCGCCAGTAGCGCTTGCGGAGGAAATCGGCCTCGGATCGACTCAGGTTGAGAGTACGCATGACGAAATCGGTCATCCGCCGGTCGATCTGGTCGAAGAGCCGTACCGCGGGCGGATAGAGCGTGTTGTCCAGGTCGAAGACCCAGGTCCGGACATGGGAGAAGGCATCGGCGACCATGTCTGAGAGCTAGGGCGAAAGCGGCGCACCCGCAAGGCGCAAGCGGAAAAGCGGTTGCAGCGGCGTGGCGCGAGGCTAAGCTGGAGACCGTGGAGATGTCTATGCCCGAGTCCCGCCCACCGCAGGCCGATGCCTATTCGATGGTTCTCGCCGCGATCGACGAGGGGGTCTACAAGCCGGGCGACCGCCTGGTCGAATCGGAACTCGCCGAGCGCTTCGGCGTTTCGCGCACGCCGATCCGCGAGGCGCTGCAGAGACTCGAGACGCAGTCGCTGCTCACCCGCGACGGGCGCTCGCTGATCGTTGCCTCGCTCGATCACAACCAGTTGGCCGAGCTTTACGTCGTGCGCGCCGAACTCGAGGGGTTGGCGGCGCGGCTGGCGGCGCGCCACGCCACGATCGAGGAGGTGCGCGTGCTGCGTGACATGGTCGAGGCGGATCGCGCCCTCGTCGCCGATCCGAAGGCGTTGAGCCGGGCCAACAGGCGGTTTCACAAGCAGATCCACCTGGCCTCGCACAACCGTTTCCTCGTGCAGCAGCTCGATCTCGTGCATCGCTCGATGGCGCTGCTGGCCTCGACCTCGCTCGCGGCCGAGGGACGTGGCGCGGCGACGCTCGACGAGCATGCGGCGATCGTCGAGGCCATCGCGCGCGGCGATGGGGAGGCTGCGGCGCAGGCGCTGAAGGAGCATATCTCACGGGCCTTCGAGACTCGGCTGAAACTGGAATCCGGCGACCGCCGGCGGAAGGACGACTGAGCGTCAGCCGCGTGTCAGTGCGGGCTGCGGCGCGGTGTCATGCAGACCGTGCGCTGTCTTGTCCCAGTAGAACGGGCTTACCCCCATTTCGATCAACGCCTTCCAACCGGCAAGAGCGGCGAGCGGGAAATAGAGCGGCAGCATCAGTACCCAGGGCCGAAGGCTGCGATGATCGCGCGAATGCAACGCGAAGAGATTGATTGTCAGGTTGGTGACCTCGCTGATAAGAAAGAGCCCGGCGAGCCCGGCGAGGGCGGCGAAAGGCAGCGCTTCGGCAAGCGGATGGCCGAGGCCGAAGAGCAGGAGCCAGAAGCTCCACAGCACTGGCGCGAGAAGGAACTGGATGAGCGTGCCGAGGAAGATCACCTGGAAGCCTAGGAAGCGCCAGGCACCGAACTGACGCCAGAGCAGGGCCGGGTTGCGCATGTGCACCGCATAGGTCATCGCGTAACCCTTGAGCCAGCGCGAGCGCTGCTTGATCCAGGGCAGGACACGGCAATTCGCTTCCTCGAGCGTCACGGTGTCCAGCAATTCGGTCCTGTAGCCATGTCGCGCAAGGCGGATGCCCAGGTCGGCGTCCTCGGTCACGTTATGCGCGTCCCAGCCGCCCAGTGTCTCAAGAATGTCGCGACGGAAGAAGAGCGTCGTGCCGCCCAGCGGCACGGCGAGGCGCAGGCGCTGGAAGCCGGGAAGCATCAGTCGGAACCAGGCGGCGTATTCGATCGTGAAGCAACGCGCGAGCCAGTTGGTGCGCGGGTTGTAGTAGTCGAGCACGCCCTGGATGCAGGCCAGATCCTGCCCTGCCTCGGCGAAGCGGGCGGCAACGCGATGGAGCTGGTCATGCGCCGGCGCGTCCTCGGCATCGTAGACGCCGACAATGCTGCCACGCGCGAAATCGAGCGCGTAGTTGAGCGCGCGGGGCTTCGTCTTCAACGTCGATTCCGGCGCGACGATGACGCGCATCCATGCCGGCAGCCGCGCCCGGCGCAGCGCGGCGCGGGTCAACTGATCGTCCTCCTCGACGACGAGGAGCACGTCGAGCTTCTCGCGCGGCCAGGTCAGAGCGCCCAGCCGCGCGACCAGTCTTGGGGCGATGTCGCGTTCGCGATAGAGCGGTACGAGGATCGAGATCACCGGCCGTTCGCCGGTCAGCCGGGCGGGTACCGTGCCGGGGCGCGTACGTGCGCGCAGCATCGTCACGGCGGCGGCAATCTTCAGTGTCGTCGCGGCCAGGAGCGCCAGCGCGACGACGGAGAGAATCGCGAAAAAGATCGCTTGCGGCGCGATTGCCGCGGCAGCGATCGTGCAGGCCAGCGCGGTCCAGAGTGTCGCCCCGAAACGGCGCGCGTTCCAGCCACGGCAGCTTTCGCTTCCGCTGACGCAGCTTTCCGCCCGTTCTTTGAGTTCCGCATGGCGCGCGCCGATCAGCGCGCGATGCAGATCCGTCTCGCTGATCACGGCCATGGCGACAGGCCCGAAAAGCCCTTCGAGCTCCCCCTGCATCTCGACGAAGGCTTCAGGCCGTGTCGTGGCGATTAGCGTCGCCCCGCCGGCCCGCGCCCAGGGAAGGCACCCCCGTTTCAGCCAGTCGCGCGGCTGCAGCCGGCCGATCAGCCGCGGGTCGGGTCGGGTAAGGTCGGGATCCATCACGGCGGTTGCATGCTGGGCGGCCAGGGCGCGGGCCAGCGCCGCCTCGCCGACGAGCCCGTTCAGGCGCAGGATCTCGCGCAGCCTCACCTCGTCGCCTGCGGCCTTTCGCAGCGCGGCCATCAGTTCCGCCGGGCCGAGCTCACCCGCTTCGACCAGGATCGTGCCGAGCGGGCGCTTCCAGACGGACGGCGCGAGCACCTCGTCGGCGGCCGGCGCGGCCGGATTCGCCGGTGCGCGCCGGATTCCGTGCAGCCGGTCCGGCGTCGAGGTACGCCATGCCGGCTCTGGCGTCGTGCCTTTCCGGGCAAATCCCATCGTCTTCCGCGCGCCTCCACGACCGAATGATCGCCAGTCTAGCGAGCAAAAGGCAAATCTTGGCGCAGAAGGTTAAGCCTTGGTTAACGGGGCGTGCCCGAACGTCGCGAGGTCAGGCGGCCTTGCTGGCGTCCATCGCCGCGGCGAAGCGTTCGAACAGGTAATAGCTGTCCTGCGGGCCTGGGCTGGCTTCGGGGTGGTACTGGACCGAGAATACCGGCCGGTTAACGACGCGGATCCCGCAATTCGAGCCGTCGAAAAGCGAGACATGTGTCTCGATCACGCCCTCGGGCAGGGTCTGGCTGTCCACCGTGAAGCCGTGATTCATCGAGGTGATCTCGACCTTGCCGGTCTCGAGGTCCTTGACCGGATGGTTGGCGCCGTGATGGCCGTGGTTCATCTTGACCGTCTTCGCGCCAAGCGCCAGCGCCAGCATCTGGTGGCCGAGGCAGATGCCGAAGATCGGAAGATCGCGCTCCAGCACACCCCGGATCATCGGCACGGCATAGTCGCCGGTGGCCGCCGGATCCCCCGGCCCGTTCGACAGGAAGACCCCGTCCGGCTCCAGCGCCAGCACGTCTTCGGCGGTCGCGGTCGCGGGCAGCACCGTCACGTCGCAGCCCGCCGAAGCCAGGCAGCGCAGGATGTTGCGCTTGGCGCCATAGTCCAGCGCGACCACCCGGTGCCGCGGGGCGGTCTGCGGCCGGAAACCCTCGGGCCAGGCCCAGCGCATCTCGTTCCAGCGATAGCTTTGCCGGCAGGAGACGTCCTTCGCCAGGTCGAGCCCGACCAGTCCCCGCCAGCCGCGGGCCTTGGCGATCAGCGCCTCGAGATCGAATTTCCCTTCGGGATCATGCGCCAGGGCGACATGCGGCGCGCCCTGCTGGCGGATCGCGCGGGTCAGCCGGCGGGTGTCGACGCCGCCGATGCCAATGCGCCCGCGCCGCGCCAGCCAGTCCACGAGGTCTCCCGCCGCGCGCCAGTTCGAGGGTTCGGTCGGGTCCCATTTCACCACCATGCCGGCGGCGAAGGGCTCGGCCGTCTCGTCGTCCTCGGCGTTGACGCCGACATTGCCGACATGGGGGAAGGTGAAGGTCACGATCTGCCCGGCATAGGAGGGGTCGGTCATGATCTCCTGATAGCCGGTCATGGCGGTGTTGAAGACGAGTTCCGCCACCGTCTCGCCGACGGCACCGAAGCCGCGGCCGTAGAATATGGTGCCGTCGGCAAGGACCAGGCAGGCGGTTGGGTGCGGTGGGGAAAGGGCGGCGGGCATGGCGGGCTCCGGGACTTTGTCGGGCACTCCCTATGCCCGCCGCGCGCAGGAATCAAGCGCGGGCACCGCGTGGACGCGGGCATCGGCGAGACGAGACGCCGCGGCGCCGGGCGCTGGGGTTGATGAAAGATTGACGGGGCGGGCGGTCGAATTGTGCCCGGCGGCGCGAGGGACGGGCCTTTCGCCTTGTTTCACTGGGTTTCGGGGGTGCTGGCAGGCGGGTGGCAAGCGGGTGGCAAGCGGGTGGCAAGCGGGTGGCAAGCGGGTGGCAGGCGGGTGGCAGATTTCGCCGTTCTGGCCCGATGGAGGCCGAACGGCGGGCGGAGGCGGCGCGTGCTCGCGGGGGCGATGCAACGGATCGCGCCGGAAAACGCGCGGGCGGGACCGGCGGGGCAAGGCAGAGGTGCCGGGGCACCGCGTCACGGGACCAGCATGACCTTGCCGGCGCTGCGCCGATAGGCGGGCAGGATGCCGGCGATCGCTTCGGAGAGCGGCAGGGTGGCGGCGACGCGGGTGGTCCAGGCCCCGCTGGCGAAGCGGTCCTGCACCATGCCGATCAACTCGGCGCGCCGCTCCTGCGACAGCCTCGGCAACCAGGTCGAGAGCCAGAACCCCTCGATCCGCTTGTCCATGAAGATGAACTGTCCCATCTGGGTCAGACGCGGCGCCTCGGAGCCCATCTTGCCATAGCTGACCCAGACCGCGCGCGCGGGCATCGCGAAGAACAGCTCCGCCGCGATCTGGTCGCCGACGGCGTCGAGCAGCACGCGCGGCTTGCGCGCCCGCAGCGCCGATTGCGCCGCCTCGGAAAAGTCACCCTCGCCCGAGACCAGCACCTCGGCCGCGCCCAGCCCGCGCAGCGCGTCGCGGTCGTCGGGGCGGCGGATGACGGCGAT
>SLPP01000297.1 GCA_007131945.1 Paracoccaceae bacterium
CGGCGCAGGCGCGCGACCGCGCCGCCTGGGACCGCGCCCGCGACGCCGACACGCCGGCCGCCTATCGCCGCTATCTCGAGGAATTCCCGCAAGGCGCCTTCGCCGAGGCCGCCCGCGACCGGCTCGACGCGCTGACCGGCCGGCCGGGACGCCCGGACCGGCCCGACCCCGAGGCCGAGGCGGCGGCGCGGGCGGCGGAAGAGGCGCTCGGCCTGCCGCGGGTGATGCGGGCGCTGATCGAGCAGCGGCTGGCGGCGCTGGGCCACGATCCCGGCGCCACCGACGGTCAGTTCGACGCCGACACCCGCCGCGCGATCCGCCGCTACCAGCGCGCCAACGACCTGCCGGTCACCGGCTACCTGACCGAGCAGGTGGTCTCGCGGCTCCTGATGGGGGCGATCCTGCCGGGTCTGGACTGATACCGGATCCTGTCGATCCGTTCGGCACCATCGTCGGCGATGTCCCGCCCGTGCGCCGGCACGGGCAGCGCCCGTCCGGGCGCGACGCGCCGGGCGGAACGGGGTGGGTGGGCGTGACGCCCGCGCGCGTCGCAACGCCGCAGCCGGCCCGGCCCCGGCAACGAAAAACCGCCGCGGCGGACCGCGGCGGTTCGAAACCTCGATTTCGGGCGGTTCAGCCCTGGCGGGCCTTGAACTTCTTCTGGGTCTTGTTGATCACGTAGACCCGGCCCTTGCGACGCACGATCTGGCAGTCGCGGTGGCGCTGCTTGAGCGAGCGCAGCGAATTCCTGACCTTCATCGGCCTTCTCCTCTTCGCGGCGCGCGCAGCGCCTTGAAACCAATGCGCCCCGGCAAGGGGGCGCGGCGATCCTGCGCCCCGGCAGGGGGGCGAATGGTGGGCGCGACAAGGTTCGAACTTGTGACCCCTACGATGTCAACGTAGTGCTCTACCGCTGAGCTACGCGCCCCGACCGGCATGACGCGCATCCCGGGCAGCGTCCGGGTCTATAAAAGGAGTCGCGGCCATGTTCAAGGGCTTTCCGCGCGCTAGTCTCCTGCCCTATAGTCGGCGATCATGGAGGTCCGCATGCCCGTTGCGGTGAAGGTCATCGAGCCGGTCGAGACGACCAGCCACCTCGTCTTCGCCTCGCCGCATAGCGGGCGGGTCTATCCGTCCGACCTGATGGCGCGGGCGCAGGTCTCGCCGCTGACCCTGCGCTCGTCCGAGGATGCCTTCGTCGATCTCCTCGTCGGCGACGCGCCCGCCTTCGGCGCGCCCCTGATCACCACCGAGGTGCCGCGCGCCTATGTCGACTTCAACCGCGCCGAGGACGAGCTCGACCCGGCGCTGATCGAGGGCGTGACGCGCGCCGGGCTCAATCCGCGCGTCGCCTCGGGGCTCGGCGTGATCGCGCGCGTCGTCGCGAACGGAAGGCCGATCTATCGCGGCCGGCTGCCGCGCGCCGAGGCCGAGGCGCGGATCGCCCGCTACTGGCGGCCCTATCACCAAGCGCTCGGCGCGCTCCTGCAGCGGCAGCGGGCGCGTTTCGGCCAGGTCGTGCTCTGCGACATGCATTCGATGCCGCACGAGGCGCTCTGCGCCCATGGCGCGCGCCCCGAAGTGGTGCTCGGCGACCGCTACGGCGCGGCCTGCGCGCCCGAGGTGCTCGACCGGATCGAGACGGTCTTCCGCCGCGCCGGGCTCAGGGTGACGCGCAACGCGCCCTTCGCCGGCGCCTATGTCGCGCAGCATTACGGCCGGCCCTCGGCGGGCATGCATGCCGTGCAGATCGAGATCGATCGCGGGCTCTATCTCGACGAGGCCCGCGTCGCGCCGGGACCGAATTTCGCGGCCTTCCGCGCGCTGATGCGCGGCATCGTCGCGGACCTCGCCGCGCTCGGCGAGGCGCCGGCGCAACCCGGCCTCGCCGCCGAATAGAACGGCCCGCCGCCGGCATCGGTTCTGTTGCATTGGCCGATGAATGGACTAGCATGCAGCGCCGCCGCTGCCCGTCTTTTCGGCGTCGCGGGCCGTCCGCCGCCGGCAAGGGCGTTGCTGCCTGCATCCGGCGGAAATCAGGGTATCAAGACCCATGCCTGACCAACAAGGAGCGTTCACCGTGACCAGACAATTCCTGACCGCCGGCCTGCTGAGCGCCGCGTTCGCCCTGCCGGCCGCCGCCCAGACCCAGATCCCCTTCGCGCTCGACTGGCGCTTCGAGGGGCCGTCGGCGCCCTACTTCCTCGCCATCGACCAGGGCCATTTCGCCGCCGAGGGGCTCAGCGTCGAGGTCACGCCGGGCCAGGGCTCGCTCGACGCGATCCCGAAGGTGGCGACCGGCGCCTACCCGCTGGGCTTCGCCGACATGTCGAGCCTGGTGCGCTTCATCGACCAGAACCCCGACGCGCCGGTCACCGCGGTGATGATCCTCTACGACAAGCCCGCCTTCGCCGTGGTCGGCCGCCGCAGCCTCGGCGTGGAGGAACCCGCCGACCTCGAGGGGCGCCGGCTCGGCGCGCCGCCGCCCGACGGCGCCTGGGCGCAGTTCCCGATCTTCGCCGCCGAACAGGGGCTCGATCTCGACGCCATCACCGTCGAGCCCGTGGGCTTCCCGACCCGCGAGCCGATGCTGGCGGCGGGCGAGGTCGACGCGGTCACCGGGTTCAGCTTCACCTCCTATCTGAACACGGTGCGGCTGGGCATCGACCCCGAGGATGTCTCGGTGATGCTGATGGCGGATTACGGCGTCGCCCATTACGGCAACGCGATCATCGTCAACACCGATTTCGCCGCGGCCAATCCCGAGAAGGTGACGGGCTTCCTGCGCGCCGTCGCGCTCGGCCTGCGCGACACGGTCGCCGACCCGGCGGCGGGCGTGGCGGCGATCGCGGCGCGCAACCCGGCGCTCGATTCCGAGCTGGAACTGGAGCGGCTGGAGATCGCGCTGCGCGACAACATCCTCACCGACTGGGTGCGCGCGAACGGGCTCGGCAATATCGACGCCGAGCGCTACACCCGCTCGCTCGAGCAGATCGGCACGGTCTACGAGTTCCAGAACGAGGTCGACGGCGCGCGCTACTTCACCGACGCCTATCTGCCCGACGACGGCAGCCTGACGATCGAGTGACGGGCCGACCCCTCCGCCCGGCCCCGGTTCGGGGGCCGGGCATCCCCGCGCAGATCCGGTGCAGATGAAGGAAGGCTTCGGTTGGGCAACCTGATCGAGATCAAGGGCGTGACCCACGCCTACAAGACCAAGGCGGGCCCGTTTCCGGTCCTGCGCGAGCTGGACATCGCCATCCCCGAGGGCTCGTTCTGCGCCGTCGTCGGCCCCTCGGGCTGCGGGAAATCGACGCTGACGCGGCTCATCGCCGGGCTGATGTTCCCCGACCAGGGCGAGGTCTGGCTGCACGGCGAGCTTGTCCGCAGCCCGCGCAAGACCGTCGGCATGGCCTTCCAGAACCCGGTCCTGCTGGAATGGCGCACGATCCTGCAGAATGTCATCCTGCCGCTCGAGATCGTCGCCCCCCGGATGCCGAAGCGCGACAAGGAGGCCCGCGCCCGCGAGCTCCTGGCACTGGTCGGGCTCGAAGGATTCGAGAACAAGCGCCCGTCCGAACTTTCGGGCGGCATGCGCCAGCGGGCCTCGCTCTGCCGGTCGCTGGTGCACCGACCGGACGTGCTGATCCTCGACGAACCCTTCGGCGCGCTCGACGCCTTCACCCGCGAGGATCTCTGGCAGACGATGCACGAGCTGCGCGTCAAGGAACCCGTCACCGCCGTCCTCATCACCCATGATCTGCGCGAGAGCGTCTATCTGGGCGACCAGGTCGTGGTCCTCTCGGGCCGACCGGCGACGACGCAATACGTGATGGAGATCCCGATCCCCGGCCCGCGGCCGCTGGAGATGCTCTACACGCCCGAATCGGTCGAGCGGCTCGCCGTCCTGCGCCGGCAGATCCAGATCGCCCAGGGCCGGGCGGAGGAGGAGGCATGAGCATCAGCTGGCAGAAGGTGCTGGTCCCGATCATCGCCATGGCGGTGCTGCTGGCGGCCTGGGAGGCACTGGTCTGGTACATGGGCTGGCCGAAGTTCAAGATGGCCGCGCCCTCGGACCTCTGGCCGGCCTATCTCCGCTTCCAGGACCTGTTCTGGATCTATGGCTGGCAGACATTGTGGCGGACGGTGGCGGGGCTGATGCTGGCCGTCGTCTTCGGCACGCTGATCGGCATGATCATGGGGCTCAGCCGGATCATGAACGACGCGCTCTACCCGATCCTCGTCGGCTTCAACGCCATCCCCAAGGCGACCGTGGTGCCGGTCGTGGCGCTGATGTTCGTCGGCCAGCATGATTTCAACACGATCCTGATCGCGTTTCTCATCTCGTTCTTCCCGATCGCCGTCTCGGTCGCCATCGGGCTTTCGACGCTGGAGCCCGAATACCGCGACATCCTGCGCTCGCTCGGCGCCTCGCGCTTCACCGTCTTCTGGAAGATCGCGCTGCCGAAGACCCTGCCCGAATTCTTCGGCGCGCTTAAGGTTGCCGTCACGCTCGCCTTCATCGGCACCAACCTCGTCGAGATCATCACCCCGCACGGGCGCGGGCTGGGGCATCTCTTCCAGTCGGCGCAGATCAATTCCGACTTCCCGCTGATGTTCGCCGTCCTGATCGCGCTCGCCGCCCTGGGGATCTTCCTCTACTACATCGTCGTCGCGCTCGAGCGCATCTTCGCCGGCTGGGCCGAACGCAGCCCGACCTGAGGCGCGCGCCCCCACGCCTGCCCGCGCGCGCCCGGGCACGGCAGGGACCGCCGCCGGGGTCAGTCCACCCCTTCGCGCTCGGCCAGGCGCTTCTCGATCGCCTTGAGCCGGGCGAGGACCTCGTCGCGATAGGCGTCGGTGGCGGCGTTCGATTCCTCGGAATGGGCCTCCTGCATCGAGTTGACGATCAGGCCCACGACCAGGTTCACCACCGCGAAGGTGGTGACCAGGATGAAGGGCAGGAAGAAGGCCCAGGCATAGGGATAGACCTCCATCACCGGCCGGACGATGCCCATCGACCAGCTTTCCAGCGTCATGATCTGGAAGAGCGAATAGGCGCTGGCGCCAAGCGTGCCGAACCATTCCGGGAAGCTCTCCTGGAAGAGCTTCGTCGCCATCACCGCGCCGATGTAGAAGATCATCGTCATCAACAGGAAGACCGAGCCCATGCCGGGCAGCGCGCGCAGGAAGCCCTCGACCACGCGGCGCAGGCTGGGGGTGACCGAGACCACGCGCAGAAGGCGAAGGATCCTGAGCGCGCGCAGCACGGTGAAGGCCCCCGCCCCCGGCACCAGCGAGATGCCGACGATGAGGAAGTCGAAGACGTTCCAGCCCGAACGGAAGAACGAGAACCGCCGGGCATAGAGCTTGAGCGCGATCTCGATGACGAAGATCGTCAGGCAGGCGGTGTCGAGGGCGATGATCAGGGGCCCCGCGGCGTCCATCAGGCTGTACGAGGTCTCCATGCCCAGGATGACGGCGTTGAACAGGATCACGCCGATGATCCCGTTGCGCACCCAGGCCTGGTCCATGAACAGGCCGACCTTCTCGCGGCTGCTCAGCGTTCCCGAATTCATCACCGTGCCGTTCCCCTTGTCCGTCCGTCCGGCCCGGCCGTCGCCGGGCCTTCAGCCCCGCGCCATATGGCCCCTCGACAGGCGTGCTGCAAGCTCGACATGCGCCGACCAGCGGAACTGGTCGACAACCTGCACCCAGTCGAGCCGCCAGCCGGCCGTGGCGAGGACCCGCGCGTCGCGGGCGAAGGTGACCGGGTTGCAGGAGACCGCGGCGATCACCGCCGGGCCGTCCGCGGCGCGGGCGATCTGGTGCATCTGCGCCTCGGCGCCGGCGCGCGGCGGGTCGATGACCAGCGCGTCGAAGCGCGCCAGTTCGTCGGGCAGGAGCGGCCGGCGGAAAAGATCGCGCGCCTCGGTCGTGATGCGTTTCAGCCCCGCCGCGCCGCGCCAGCCGGCATCTAGCGCGGCAAGCATCGCGCCGTCGCCCTCGACCGCGTGGACCTCGGCCCGCTCGGCGAGCGGCAG
>SLPP01000115.1 GCA_007131945.1 Paracoccaceae bacterium
GTCATCGTCAACCCGCCCTATGGCGGCCGGATCGGCAACCGCAAGCTTCTCTTCGCGCTCCACGCGACGCTGGGCCGGGTGCTGCGGGAGCGCTTCGCGGGCTGGCGCGTCGGCCTCGTCACCGCCGATGCCGGGCTTGCGAAGGCGACCGGGCTGCCCTTCGGCCTTCCCGGCCCGGTCGTGCCGCATGGTGGGCTGAAGATCCGGCTCTGGCAGGCAGCACCGCTGCCGGTTGAGTGACGCAGGGGCAGTGGCCGGGCCCCATTGACCAGCGCGCGCCGGCCGTGAGACCTTCGCTTCGGGTCCAGAGGTGGGGGAAGACATGTCCGAGAGCACGAATCCCGTGCGCTACGAGGTCGAGGGCGCGATCGCCGTCATCTGCATCGACAACCCGCCGGTCAATGCCGCCAGCCAGGCCGTGCGCGAGGGACTGGTGGCGGCGATGGCGCGCTTCGCCGAGGGGCCCGAGAAGGTCGCCGTGATCCATGGCGCCGGCCGCACCTTCGTCGCCGGGGCCGACATCAAGGAATTCGGCAAGCCGCCGACCGAGCCGATGCTGCCGCGCGTCGTCGACACGGTCGAGGCGCAGGAAAAGCCCGTCGTCTGCGTGCTGCACGGCACGGCGCTCGGCGGCGGGCTGGAACTGGCGCTGGCGGCGCATTACCGCGTCGCGCTGCGCTCGGCCCGTATCGGCCTGCCCGAGGTCAATCTGGGCATCCTGCCCGGCGCCGGCGGGACGCAGCGGCTGCCGCGGCTGATCGGGCTGATCCCGGCGGTCGAGATCTTCACCTCGGCCCGCCAGGTCGGCGCCGAGGAGGCGCTGGAGCTGGGCATCGTCGACGCCCTCTCCGAGGAGGAGCCGCGCGTCGCCGGGCTGAACTTCGCCGCCGGGATCCTGGCGCGCGGCGACGGGCCGCGGCGGATCCGCGACCTGCCCGGGCCGAAGGTCGATGCCGAGGCGGTGGCGGAACTGCGCGCCAAGGTCGCCCGCGCCAACCGCGGCGAGATCGCGCATCTGGCCGCGCTCGACGTCGCGGTGAAGGGCGCCGGCCTGCCCTTCGCCGAGGCCCTCGCCGAGGAGCGCAAGGCCTTCACGACGCTCATGGAAAGCCCGCAGCGCGCGGCGCTGATCCATGTCTTCTTCGCCGAGCGCAAGGCCGCGCAACTGCCCGAGCTGAAGGGGGTGACCGCGCGCCCGGTCGCGCATCTGGGCGTGATCGGCGGCGGCACGATGGGCGGCGGGATCGCCGTCGCCGGGCTGCTCAACGGGCGCCGGGTGACGCTGATCGAACGCGACGCCGCCGCCGCCGAGAAGGCGCGCGAGGGGATCGCGCGTACGCTCGCCGACAGCGTCCGGCGCGGCAAGCTGACCGGGGACCGGCGCGCCGAACTCCTGGAGACCGCGCTCACGACCAGCGCCGACAATGCCGCGCTGGCCGAGGCCGATGTCATCGTCGAGGCGGTCTTCGAGAGCATGGAGGTCAAGCGCGAGGTCTTCGCCACGCTCGACCGGGTGGCGAAGCCCGGCGCGATCCTCGCCACCAACACCTCCTATCTCGACGTCAACGAGATCGCCGCCGCCACCTCCCGGCCGGCGGACGTGCTCGGGCTGCACTTCTTCTCGCCGGCGCATGTCATGCGGCTGCTCGAGATCGTCGTCGCCGACCGCACCGCGCCCGAGGTCGTCGCCACCGGCTTCGCGCTGGCCAGGGCGCTGCAGAAGATCCCGGTCCGCGCCGGGGTCTGCGACGGCTTCATCGGCAACCGGATGCTGCGCGTCTACCGGCTCGCCGCCGACCACATGGTGCTCGACGGCGCCTCGCCCTACGCGATCGACCGCGCGCTCACCGATTTCGGCTTCGCCATGGGCCCCTATGCGGTGGCCGATCTCGCCGGGCTGGACATCGGCCATGCGACGCGCGAGCGGCTGCGCCCGACGAAACCCGCCGAGGAGCGCTGGGGCGACTGGCCCGACCGGCTGCACGCGCTGGGCCGGCTCGGCCGCAAGACCGGGCGCGGCTACTACATCTACGACGCCGAAAGCCCGCGCGGCCGCCCCGACCCCGAGGTCGAGGCGCTGGTCGCCGAGGAACGCGCCGCGAAGGGCATCACCGCGCGCGCCCTTTCCGACGACGAGATCGTCGAGCGCTACCTGGCGGCGATGATCAACGAGGGCGCGCGCATCGTCGAGGAAGGGATCGCGCGCCGGCCGCTCGATGTCGATGTGGTCAAGATCCATGGCTACGCCTTCCCGCGCTGGCGCGGCGGGCCGATGCACCATGCCGACACGCTCGGCCTCGACCGGGTGCTGGCGACGATCCGCGCAGCCGCGGCGGAGGATGCGCATTTCTGGCAACCCGCCCCGCTGCTGGCGCGTTTGGCCAGCGAAGGGCGCGGCTTTGCCAGCCTCGACGAGGACTGAGCCCGCCGCGTCCCCGCCATCGCGCGCCGCCCGGCCTGTCGCCCGGGCGGTGCGACCTGCCCGCCCGCCGCCGCCCGGCGGCACCCGTCCCGCGGAGCCCCCGCCATGACCGCCGACCAGAGCCTGATCCTCGGCATCCTCGTGCTGACCATGGGGCTGTTCCTCTGGGGGCGGCTGCGGCACGACGTGGTGGCGCTGGCCGCGCTGATGGCCTGCGTCGTCACCGGCCTCGTGCCGGCGGCCGGCGCCTTCGACGGCTTCGGCCACCCGGCGGTGATCACGGTCGCCTGCGTGCTGGTGCTCAGCCGGGGCCTGCAGAACACCGGCGCGGTCGACCTGCTGACCGGGGCGGTGATACCGCAGTCGGGCGGACGGATCGTGTCGATGACGATGCTGCTGGCCCTCGGCGCCGGGCTTTCGGCCTTCATGAACAATGTCGGCGCGATGGCGCTCCTGATGCCGGTCGCGGTGCAGCTGGCCGGCCGGCTCGACCTGGCGCCGGGGCAGGTGCTGATGCCGCTTGCCTTCGGCACGATCCTCGGCGGCATGACCACGCTGGTCGGCACGCCGCCGAACCTGATCGTCTCGGGCTTCCGCGAGGGGCCGGGCTTCGCGATGTTCGATTTCGCGCCCGTCGGCCTCGCCGTGGCGCTGGCCGGGATCGGCTTCACCGTGCTTCTCGGCTGGCGCTTCGTGCCGGTGCGCAAGTCCGGCGGCGGCGACGGTTTCCAGACCGCGGCCTATCTCACCGAGGTGCGGGTCGGCGAGAAGAGCAAGGCGGTCGACATGACGCTGAGCAAGGTCGAGGAGACGCTGGAAGAGGCCGATGCGCAGATCGTGGCGCTGGTGCGCAACGATGTGCGGCTGAGCGCCCCGCGCGGCAACCGCAAGGTGCGCCCGGGCGACGTGCTGGTGCTGGAGGCCGATGTCGAGGGCCTGGCCGAGGCGCTGGCGAAGCTCGACCTGAAGCTCGAGGAGGAGGGCCCGTCCGGGGACGGCGACGCCGCGGAGCAGGATATCGAGGAGGCCGCCGAGGAGGCGCTGGAGAAGGTCGAACCCGACACCGATGGCGACGGGGCGAAAAGCGACGAGGACGAGAAGGCGCGCGCCGACGACATCGTGCTGCGCGAACTCGCCGTGCTGCCGGGTTCCAGCCTGCACGGCCGCTCGGCCAAGGACATCCTGCTGCGCACGCGCTACGGGCTCAACCTGCTCGCCGTCTCGCGCGAGGGGCGGCGGCCGCGGGCGCGGCTGCGCACGCTGCCGCTGCGCACCGGCGACGTTCTCCTGATGCAGGGGCCGGCGGAAGTGCTGACCGAATTCGCCGCCGAGCGCGGCTGCGTGCCGCTCGCCGAGCGCAGCCTGCGCATCCCGGACCGGCGCATGGCGCTCACCGCCGCGGGCATCATGGCCGGCGCGGTGGCGATCGCGACGGCGCGGATCCTGCCGGCGGCGGCGGCCTTCGCGCTCGCCGTGCTGGCCTCGATGATCCTGCGCACCGTGCCGCCGCGGCAGGTCTATACCGCCATCGACTGGCCGGTGATCGTGCTGCTTGCGGCGCTGATCCCGGTCGCCGGCGCGATGGAAGCGACCGGCGCCGCGGCGCTGGTCGCCGAGCTCATGGTCGAGGGCGTCGCGCGCGGGCACGCGATCGGCGCGCTGGTCCTGATCCTGGTGGTGACGATGTTCCTCTCGGACGTGATGAACAACGCCGCCACCGCCGCGGTCATGTGCCCGATCGCGCTGGGCATCGCGGCGACGCTCGGGCTCAATGCCGACACCTTCCTGATGGCGGTCGCGATCGGCGCCTCCTGCGCCTTCCTCACCCCGATCGGGCACCAGAACAACACGCTGATCCTCGGCCCCGGCGGGTTCCGCTTCACCGACTACTGGCGGCTGGGCCTGCCGATCGAGATCCTCGTCGTCGCCGTCGGCGTGCCGGTGCTGCTCGTGGTCTGGCCGCTGGGCGGCTGATACCGGATCCGCCTGATCCGTTCGGAAAACTGGGCGGCGATGTCCCGCCCCTGCGCCGGCACGGCCAGCGCCCCGATCTCCTGCCCGGAACGGAGGATGACGCCCCTCCGGTCGCCGAACCACCAGATGTTGTATGCAGCCCCGGCTCCGCGCCACAAGGGACTCCGGAAAGTCCCGACCCTCGAAAGTGACTCTTCTTTTCACTTTCCACCGATTTCGTGTCGCGATTTTTCACTTCTGCCCCGATCCTGCACGAGTCGCGACAGTTTCGGCCGTCGAGGGCCACGATGCTCAACCGCGCGCATCCCGACCGCAACCGGACCCGGCCGCGCCGGCCGGAACTGCCGCAATGGCCGGTCCCGCGCCGGTGACGTCCCCCCTTCCCTCCACCGCGCCACGGCGCTAGGTCAGCGGCATGAGTCTTTCCACCGCCCCGGCCGCAGTTTCCGACGCCCGTGCGAAGCGCAACGTCGCGGTTCTGGTCGCCGCGCAGGCGATTCTCGGCGCGCAGATGCCGATGATCTTCGTCGTCGCCGGGCTGGCCGGGCAGTCGCTGGCCGCGAACATCTGCTGGGCGACGCTGCCCATCTCGCTGATCGTGCTGGGCTCGATGCTGACCGCGACGCCGCTGGCCGCCTTCATGCAGCGCCACGGCCGCCGCGCGGGCTTCGCGCTGACCGCGACCGGCGGCGCGGTCGGCGCCGCCATCGGCGCGATCGGCCTCATTCAGGGCTCGTTCTTCCTCTTCTGCCTCGGCTCGCTCTTCACCGGCATCTACATGTCGGGCCAGGGCTTCTACCGCTTCGCCGCCGCCGACACCGCGTCCGAGGCCTTCAAGCCCAAGGCGATCTCCTATGTCATGGCGGGGGGGCTGCTGTCGGCGATCGTCGGGCCGCAGCTGGTCAAGGTCACCGCCGACGCGATGGTGGTGACCTTCCTCGGCACCTATCTCGCGGTGATCGCGCTCAATCTCGGCGGCATGACGCTCTTTGCCTTCCTCGACATCCCCAAGCCCCCCGCGCCGGTCGCGGGCGCGCCGCGCGAGGGGCGCTCGCGCGCCGAGATGCTGCGCGACCCGGTGATCGCGGTCTCGATCATCTGCGCCACCGTCGCCTATGCGCTGATGAACCTGGTGATGACCTCGACGCCGCTCGCCGTGGTGGGGTGCGGCTTCACCACCAACCACGCCGCCGACATCGTCTCGGCGCATGTGCTGGCGATGTTCGCGCCGGCCTTCGTCACCGGCCACCTGATCGCCCGCTTCGGCGCGGACAGGATCGTGGCCGCGGGCCTCACGATCCTGGCGGCGAGCGGCGCGGTGGCGCTGACGGGCGTCGAGCTCGAGCATTTCTTCATCGCCCTGATCCTTCTGGGCGTGGGCTGGAACTTCGGCTTCATCGGCGCCACCGCGATGCTCGCGCGGTCGCATTCGGCGGCCGAGCGCGGGCGGATCCAGGGCATCAACGACATGATCGTCTTCGGCGGGGTGACGCTCGCCTCGCTATCCTCGGGGCAACTGATGAACTGCTCGGGCTCGGATGCCGAGACCGGCTGGCAACTCGTCAACCTCGCCATGCTGCCCTTCCTCGTGCTTGCCGGCGGCGCGCTGATCTGGCTCGCCCTGCGCCCCCGCGCCGCCTGAAC
>SLPP01000363.1 GCA_007131945.1 Paracoccaceae bacterium
CCTCGCGCCCTTCACCCGGCGGCTGCCGGGGGGGCTTCTGCATGTCAACATCTTCGGCTGTGCGCTGTTTGCGGCCGTCTCCGGCTCTTCGGCGGCGACGACGGCGACGGTGGGGCGGATGTCGCTGCCGGAGCTGAAAGCGCGGGGCTATGACCCGGCGATGTCGATCGGCACGCTGGCCGGGGCGGGGACCTTCGGCTTCCTGATCCCGCCGTCGATCATTCTGATCGTCTATGGCGCGGCGACGGAGCAGAGCATCGCCCGGCTCTTCCTCGCCGGCGTCGTGCCGGGGCTGATGCTGGCGGCGATGTTCATGGGCTATGTCATGATCTGGTCGGCGCTCAACCGCGACCGGATGCCGCCGCCCGACCCGAAGCCGAGCTGGGCGGTGCGCCTGCGGGCGCTGCTTCTGCTGATGCCGACGGTGGTGCTGATCGTGGCGGTGATCGGCTCGATCTATGCCGGGCTCGCCTCGCCGACCGAGGCGGCGGTGGTCGGCGTCGTCGGCGCGCTCCTGATCTCGGGGCTCACCGGGGGGCTCGGATGGCCGAGTTTCGTCGCCAGCCTGCGCGGCGCGGCGATCACCACCTGCATGATCGCGCTGATCCTCGCCGGCGCGTCCTTCCTGACCGTGGCGATGGGATTCACCGGCATCCCCCGGATGCTGGCCGCCTGGATCGGCGAGCAGGGCTATTCGCAGTTCGCGCTGCTGACGGCGCTGCTGCTGTTCTTCATCGTCCTCGGCCTCTTCCTCGACGGGATCTCGATCGTGCTTCTGACCGTGTCGATCATCCTGCCGATGGTGCAGGCGGCCGGGATCGACCCGATCTGGTTCGGCATCTTCCTGGTGCTGGTCGTCGAGATGAGCCAGATCACCCCGCCGGTCGGCTTCAACCTCTTCGTGCTGCAATCGATCACCGGCCGCGGCATCTTCCAGATCGGGCTGATGGCGCTGCCCTTCTTCCTGATCCTGGTGCTGGCGACCGGCATCCTCGCCCTTTTTCCCGAGATCGCGCTATGGCTGCCCGGAACGATGCTGAGCCGCTGAGGGAGGGCGTCGGCCCGGTGGTGAGTTCCGCGCATCTGGCGCGGTCGTCGCTGCCGGCGCTGAGCGAGGTCGAGTTCGCGCTGACCATGGCGAACCACGCCTTCCAGCGCTGGATGGTGCGCTGCATGACGGCGGCGGGGTTGCCGGGGCTGTCGCCGCTCGAGATCCTGATCGTGCACCTGGTCAACCACCGCGAGCGGCCGAAATCGCTGGCCGATATCTGCCTGGTGCTGAACATCGAGGACACGCATCTGGCGAATTACGCGATCAAGAAGCTGCTGCGCCACGGGCTGGTGAGGACCGGCCGCAAGGGCAAGGAGAAGACCGTCGAGATCACCGAGGCGGGCACCGCCTTCTGCACCCGCTACGGCGAGATCCGCGAGGCGCTGGTGGTGCGCGCGGTGCGGCAGATGGGGCACGATCCGGCCGATATCAGCCGGATGGCGGCGCTGCTGAGGACGCTTTCGGGCGCCTACGACCAGGCGGCGCGGGCGGCGGCGGCGCTGTAGCCGCGCCCCCTTCGCGACCGCATCCGGCTGCCGTCCAAATTTGGACAATCGCGCAAGTTCTTGATTTCACGCGGTATCGTCGAAAAAATTAACCCGATCGAAACCTCTGTGCAAACCGCCTGTCCGGCGCGGTTCAGAACAGCGCCCGCGGCAGCCAGGTGGCGATGGGGGGCGCCAGCCAGATGATCAGGATGGCGAGCATCTGCAGGAAGATGAACGGGATCACGCCGCGATAGATCATCCCCGTGGTCACGCTCTTCGGCGCCGCGCCGCGCAGGTAGAAGAGCGAGAATCCGAAGGGCGGGGTCAGGAACGAGGTCTGCAGGTTCACCGCGATCAGCACCGCGAGCCAGATCGGGTCGTGGCCCATCAGGATCAGGGGCGGGATCAGGAGCGGCAGCAGGATCACCGAGATCTCGACGAAGTCGAGGAAGAAGCCGAGGATGAAGACGAATAGCATGGCGAAGATCAGCGCCCCGGTCGCCCCGCCGGGCAGCGCCTCGAGGATCGCGGCGACGCGGTGCTCGCCGCCGAGCCCGACGAAGACCAGGCTGAAATAGGAGGCCATCAGGATCGTCGCGAAGATCATCGCGCTGACGATCATCGTCTGCGCCAGCGCCGGGATGACCAGCTTCTGCCGGCCGAGCGCGAACAGCGCGAAGGCCACCGCGATCATCCCCCAGAGGCCGAGCGCGCCGTAGATCGCACCGAGGGTGAACTCGAAGGCGCCGGCATCCAGGCGCTGCAGCCGCACGGGCTGCACGCCCGCCGCGACCGCCAGCAGCAGGAGCGCCGCCGCGCCCGAGACGATCAGCCAGCGCGGCGCGCCCTGCCGGTAGCCGGCGAGCAGGATGGCGCCGATGGCGCCGACGCTCGCCGCCTCGTTCGGCGAGGCGATGCCGCCGAGGATCGCGCCGAGGACGGCGACGATGAGGATGATCGGCGGCAGGATCGCGCCGAGGATCTGCAGCGTCGGCACCGCCTCGACCCGTTCGCGCATCGCCGGCGCGTCGTCCGGGCGCAGGAGCGCGCGGGCGAGGATGTAGCCGATATAGATTGCGACCAGCATGAAGCCCGGCACCAGCGCCGCGGCGAAGGTCTGGCCGACCGAGATCGTCTCGATCGAGAAGCGCCCCTGCGCGTATTGCGCCTGCTGGAAGGCCGAGGACATGACCTCGGCGAGGATGATCAGGAGCGTCGAGGGCGGGATGATCTGGCCGAGCGTGCCGGCGGTGCAGACCGCGCCCGAGGCGAGCTTCGGATCGTAGCCGTTCCGGAGCATCGCCGGCAGCGCGATCAGCCCCATCGCCACGACGGTGGCGCCGACGATGCCGGTGGAGGCCGCCAGCAGCGCGCCCACGACCATGACCGAGACGCCCAGGCCCCCGCGCACCTGGCCGAAGAGCCGGCCCATCGTCTCGAGCAGTTCCTCGGCGATGCGGGATTTTTCCAGCACCACGCCCATCAGCACGAAGAGCGGGATCGCGGTCAGAACCGGGTTGGTCATGATGCCGAAGAAGCGCTGCCCCAGCGCCCCCATCAGGTGGATCGGGAAGACATCGAGCCACCAGCCCAGAAGCGCGAAGGCCGAGGCCACGCCGGCGATGGTGAAGGCCACCGGGTAGCCCAGCAGGATGAACCCGATGAGCGCCGCGAACATCAAGAGGTCAAGCGGCATCCGCACCCTCCCGCAGGCGGATCAGGTCGCGGATCAGCGCCGAGATGCCCTGGATGAGCAGCAGGACGCAGAATGCCGGGACCATCGATTTCAGCAGGAACGAGGCCGGGATGCCGCCGACCGAGATCGGCCCTTCGAGGATCGCCCAGGACCGGCGCACCATCGGCCAGGACCAGTAGAGCAGCATGATCAGCGCCGGGCCGAGAAGCGCCAGATGCCCGAAGAGGTCGATCATCGCCTGCCCGCGCGGCGAGGCCTTGGCGTAGAAGATGTCGACGCGCACATGCCCCTGCGCCCAGAGCGTGTAGCCCGCGCCGAGCATGAAGAGGCTCGCGTGCAGGTAGAGCACCCCCTCGCTCCAGAAGATCGAGGCGACGCCGAAGACGTAGCGCAGGAGCACCAGCACGAACTGCAGGAGCACCATGGCGAGGGCGCACCACATCACCGCCGCGCCGGTGGCGCGGTTGATCCAGTCGAGGCCGTCGGCGAGGCGCGTCATCGGTGGCTCCGTCGGGAGGGGCGGCAGGCGCGGCACCGCGCCTGCCGGGGTCGGATCAGCTGGCGTAGGTGAAGTCGAGCTCGCGCGAGGCCAGTTGCGCGGTCTCGGAATGGGCCATGTATTCGACCATCAGGTTACGGTAGTCGACGAAGCTGCGGGTGATCCGCTGCACGAGTTCGTCGCTGTCGGCGAGCATCTCGTTCAGGATCTCGCCCATGGCGTTGCCCATGGCGATGATGATCTCCTCGGGCCACTGGCGGACCTCGGTGCCGCCGGCGATCAGTTCGCGCAAGGCCAGGGCGTGCCTGGTGTTGTACTCGGTGAGGACCGGGTTGTAGAGGCTTTCGGCGGCGAATTCGACGGCCTGCTTGAGCTCGTCGTCGAGCGCGTTCCAGGCATCGAGGTTGATCGCGCATTCCTCGGCCGAGGAGGGCTCGCCGACGCCGTTGTCGTAGTAGTAGCGCGCCACCTGCTGGTAGCCGAGGGCCGAATCGGTCCAGGGCCCGATGAACTCGCCGGCATCGAGCGCGCCCGACTGGAGCGCCTGGAACATCGCCGGGCCGGGCATCGCCTCGACCGCGACGCCGAGCTTCGACATCACCTCGGAATTGAGCCCGGTGGTGCGGTAGCGCAGCCCGCGCAGGTCGTCGACGCTCTGGATCTCGTTACGGAACCAGCCGGCCCATTGCGGGCCCGAATTGCCGCACAGGAAGGGCTTCAGGTTGAAGCGCGCATACATCTCGTCATAGAGCGCCTGGCCGCCGCCGTGCAGCATCCAGCCATGCTGCTCGATCGCGTTGAGGCCGAGCGGCTGCGAGCCGAAGAGCAGGATCCCCTTGGATTTCGAGCCCCAGTAGGCCGGCACGGCGTGGTAGATGTCGGCGGTGCCCTCGCCCACGGCGTCGAAGACGCCGGTCGGCGGCACGATCTCGCCGGCGGCGAAGAGCTCGACCTCGAGCCGGCCGCCGGAGAGCGTGGTGATCCGGTCGGCGAGCATCTGCGCGGCGACGCCCGGCCCGGGCAGGTTGCGCGGCCAGGCCGAGACCAGGCGCCAGCGGGTCACCCCCTGCGCGATTGCCGGGGCGGCGAGCGTCGAGGCGGCGGCGCCGACGGTGGCGGCGGTGAGGAAGGAACGTCTCTTCATGGCAGTCTCCCTTGGTTGGATGCTTTCAGTCTTTCAGTATGGCCGGCAGATTGAGCCCGTGTTCACGCGCACAATCAATGGCGATCTGGTAGCCGGCATCGGCATGGCGCATCACGCCGGTCGCCGGGTCGTTCCAGAGCACGTTGGCAAGGCGCCGGTCGGCATCCTCGGTCCCGTCGCAGCAGATGACCATGCCGGAATGCTGGGAAAATCCCATGCCGACGCCACCGCCGTGATGCAGGCTCACCCAGGTGGCGCCCGATGCGCAATTCAAGAGCGCGTTGAGGAGCGGCCAGTCGCTGACCGCGTCGGAGCCGTCCTTCATCGCCTCGGTCTCGCGGTTGGGCGAGGCGACCGAGCCCGAATCGAGGTGGTCGCGGCCGATCACCACGGGGGCCTTGAGTTCGCCCGTGCGGACCATCTCGTTGATGGCGAGGCCGGCCTTGTGCCGCTCGCCGAGCCCGATCCACATGATCCGCGCCGGCAGGCCCTGGAAGGCGATGCGTTCGCGCGCCATGTCGAGCCAGCGGTGCAGGTGGTCGTTCTCGGGGAAGAGCTCCTTCATCCGCTGGTCGGTGCGGTAGATGTCCTCGGGGTCGCCCGAGAGCGCGCACCAGCGGAAGGGCCCGGTGCCGCGGCAGAAGAGCGGGCGGATATAGGCGGGGACGAAGCCGGGGAAGGCGAAGGCATTCTCCAGCCCCTCCTCAAGCGCGACCTGGCGGATGTTGTTGCCATAGTCCAGCGTCGGCACGCCGGCGTTCCAGAACTCGACCATCGCCGCGACATGGATCTTCATCGAGGCGCGCGCGGCCTTCTCGACCGCCTTCGGGTCGGTCTCCTGCTTCGCGCGCCATTCGGCGACGGTCCAGCCCTGCGGCAGGTAGCCGTGGATCGGGTCATGCGCCGAGGTCTGGTCGGTGACCAAGTCGGGGCGCGGGCCGCCCGCCTTCATCCGTTTCGCAAGTTCGGGAAAGACATCGGCGGCGTTGCCGATCAGCGCCACCGACTTCGCCTCGCCGGCCTTCGTCCAGCGGTCGATCATGGCGAGCGCCTCGTCGAGCGAATGGGTCTTCTCGTCGCAGTAGCGGGTGCGGATGCGGAAATCGGCGCGGGTCTCGTCGCATTCGACGGCGAGGCAGCAGGCCCCGGCCATGACCGC
>SLPP01000249.1 GCA_007131945.1 Paracoccaceae bacterium
AGCGGCGCTCCATCCTGATCACCGCCAACCAGCCCTTCGGCGAATGGAACAAGGTCTTCCCGGACCCCGCCATGACACTCGCCGCCGTCGACAGGCTCGTTCACCACGCGACGATCTTCGAGATGAACGTCGAGAGCTACCGGCGCCGCAGCGCCATCGCGGCCAAACGATCACGAGGCCGGCCCGCCAACTTCGCGACAACCAGGAACACGCCCCAGATTGTCGCGCAGCGACAATCAGACCAGAGCGAAAACCTTGCCAGCGAAAATCAGGGTGATAACCTGCCAACGGCCGCGACATAGAATCTCATCCAGATCCCCGCGCTATAGTTTGGGGCGCCCGCGCCTGTATTCCCTGGGCCCATGCCCAGCAGGCCGATGGCTCCTAGGGACCTCGTCGCGTAGTCCCCGACGCGCTACCGACAGCCCTCCGCCTCATCCCGTCGCGACAACGCCCGAGCGGAAAACCAATGGCGTGGCCGCCGCATGGCTTACACCAGCACCGCGCCGGCGTCGCCGATGACGCCCTGGGTCTCGGCCTCGCCGAGGATCATCTGGTTGTGGGCATTGCCCGAGGGGATCATCGGGAAGCAGTTCTCGTGCCGCTCCACCAGGCAGTCGAAGATCACCGGACCCGGATAGGCCAGCATCTCCCGGATCGCGTCGTCCAGCTGGTCGGGATGATCGCACTTGATGCCCTTGCAGCCGAAGGCCTCGGCCAGCTTGACGAAATCGGGCAGTGCCTCGGACCAGCTGTGCGAGTAGCGCTCGCCGTGCAGCAGCTCCTGCCACTGGCGGACCATGCCCAGGCGCTCATTGTTCAGGATGAACTGCTTGACCGGCAGCCGGTACTGCGTTGCGGTGCCCATCTCCTGCATGTTCATCAGCCAGGATGCCTCGCCGGCGACGTTGATGACCAGGGCCTCGGGATGCGCGATCTGCACGCCGATGGAGGCCGGCAGCCCGTAGCCCATCGTCCCCAGCCCGCCCGAGGTCATCCAGCGGTTGGGCGCGTCGAAACCCATGAACTGCGCCGCCCACATCTGGTGCTGGCCGACCTCGGTGGTCACGTACCGGTCCGGGTGGTCGCGGGTCAGCGCCTCGAGCCGCTGCAGCGCGTATTGCGGCTTGATCACGTCCTTCGAGTTCTTGTAGGCGAGGCAGTTGACCGCGCGCCATGCATCGATCTGTTTCCACCATTTCGCCAGCCCCTCGCGGTTGACCTTGCGGCCGCGGGCCTTCCAGATCTTCAGCAGATCCTCCAGCACATGGCCGACATCGCCGACGATGGGGATGTCGGTGCGGATCACCTTGTTGATCGAGGACGGGTCGATGTCGATATGCGCCTTCTTGGAGTCGGGCGAGAAATCGGCGATCCGGCCGGTGATGCGGTCGTCGAAACGCGCGCCGATGTTGATCATCAGGTCGCAGCCATGCATCGTCAGATTGGCCTCGTAGGTGCCGTGCATCCCCAGCATCCCGATCCACGACTTGCCCGAGGCCGGGTAGGCCCCGAGCCCCATCAGCGTCGAGGTGACGGGGAAACCCGTCGCATCGGCCAGTTCGCGCAGAAGCTGGCTCGCGCCGGGGCCCGAATTGATGACGCCGCCACCAGTATAGAGGACCGGGCGTTCGGCCTGCTCGATGAGCTCCACCAGCGCCGTGATCGCCTCGATGTCGCCCTTCACCCGCGGCCGGTAATGGTCGGTCCGCGCCTTCTGCGGCGGGGTGTAGGTGCCGGTCGCGAACTGCACGTCCTTGGGGATGTCGACGAGGACCGGGCCTGGGCGACCGGTGGTCGCCACGTGGAAGGCCTGGTGCAGCGTCTCGGCCAGCTTCTCGGTATCCTTGACCAGCCAGTTGTGTTTGGTGCAGGGGCGCGTGATGCCGACCGTATCGGCCTCCTGGAAGGCGTCGGAGCCGACCATGAAGGTCGGCACCTGACCGGTGATGACGACAAGCGGAATCGAATCCATCAATGCATCGGTGATGCCGGTGACCGCGTTCGTCGCGCCGGGCCCCGAGGTGACCAGCACGACGCCGGGCTTGCCGGTGGAGCGCGCATAGCCTTCGGCGGCATGCGTTGCGCCCTGTTCGTGGCGCACCAGGATGTGACGGATCGCGTTCTGCTGGAAGATCTCGTCATAGATCGGCAACACGGCGCCGCCGGGATAGCCGAACACCACCTCCACGCCCTGATCCTTGAGCGCCTGAACCACCATCTTCGCGCCGGTCATCTGCTGCGACATCGCTTCTCTCCAGTCTTCCGCCAGGGCCAGCCTTTGCCGCAAAGCGACGGGGCGGGCAACAAAAAACCCCCGCGCGGGGGGTGTGAGGGGCCGTCCGGGTGCTGCGCCTTACCGCATCCCGTTGCCGACCCCGCGAGTTACGAGCACATGGCTCATGTCGATCTCCTCAGATGGATGGAAATTAAGTCTGCCGCGGGCGGGCGTCAACGGTCAACTTGCCGCATCGGTCCCTCGGTGGCGGGTTTTCGGCACGAATCTTTCGCGTCGGCGACGGGCGGCACGACGATCCTTGCGTCAGCGCGCGGGCTGACCCGCGGGAACGGCCTGCGGCAGTGTGATCGAGGCGACCTGTTCGGTGATCGGTCGTACCGCGAGGGGATGCGGCGCGCGGGCATGTTCGGCCGGATCGCCGAGATCGCGCCAGACGCCGTCACGATAGACCTCGAGCGCGTCGAAGCGGGACTTGTACTCCATCTTGGAACTGCCCGGCACCCAGTATCCCAGGTAGACATAGGGCAAGCCGACCTGGCGTGCGAGCGCGACATGGTCGAGGATCATATAGGTGCCGAGGCTGTCCATCGGCCGCGTCGGGTCGTAAAAGGAATAGACGAGGCTGAGTCCGTCATCGAGCACATCGGTCAGACAGACCGCGACCAGCCGGCGGCCACCGCCGGCATCGGCCACCGGCTCGGTATACTCGATCACACGCGAACGGACCGGCGTCTCCTCGATCATCGCGGCGAATTCGAAGATGTCCATATCGGCCATCCCGCCATCGGCGTGGCGGTGGTCGAGGTAGCGGCGGAAGAGATCGAACTGCTCCTCGGTCGCCCAGGGGCTGGTCGCCTCGCGGCGCAGACCTGCGTTGCGCCGGATCACGCGGCGATGGCTGCGCCCGGGACGATGATCGGGGACGCGGATCCGCGCCGAGAGGCAGGCTGCGCAGTCCGAGCATGCTGGCCGGTAGAGCACGTTCTGCGACCGCCGGAAGCCCTGTTTCGACAACGTGTCGTTGAGCGCGCGCGATCCGTCGCCGGTCAGCGCCGTGAACAGCTTGCGCTCCTGCTGGCCCGGCAGATAGGGGCAGGGCTGCGGCGCCGTGACGTAGAACTGTGGCGCTATCGGTAGCGTGTGCCGCATGCCGGACCCTTGACCCCTCTTCCAACCGTGGTCTCGCCGCTTCGAGGGCCCGACCGCAGATGACGTGAAGGTAACAACGCGAATCGTGCTCGCCAAGTGCCTTGAAGGGGCGTCGGGCCGGATTCTGCGCGTATCCTTTCCGCTTCGCGCGTCAGGAATTCAACCACCGGTTGACAAGAGTCGTGCCGAGGATCACGTCGTTCAGCCCCTGGCGATACGGAGTTGTGAGCATCAGCCCGATCGAGGCGAGCTGCGGCACGACGAGCGAAAGCCCCAGCGAGAAGATCGTCGCGTGCCAGAAGCAGACGGAGGGTTCCGGCCGGCGCCCGTCGAGATGGCGCAGATGGATCGCAGCCAGCATCATGCCCAGCGTCGCGCCGAAGCGGCTGAGCATCACCCAGCGATAGGTGATCGACACCGCCAGCGCCACCACCGGCAGGAAGAAGAGCGCGATCAGCACCGTGGCCAGCACGACGATCACCACCAGCGCCACGCTCACCAGGGCATCGACCACCCAGGCAAGGAAGCGCTTGGCGATCAGGTCGTGGTAAAGCTCGGGATGCGTCTCGGGGTCGGGCAGGCTCATGCGGTGAAGTCGGCCCATTCGGCGCCACAGGCGGCGATCAGCGCCCGCGGCTCCACCGCGAAGACATGCCGCGGCGTGCCGGCGGCGGCGAAGACCTGGGCGAACTCGCCCAGCCTTGCGTCGGCGAAGATGCGCGGCGCGGTCAGATGACCCAGCGGCGCGACGCCGCCGATGGCGAAGCCGGTCTCGCGCCGCACCGTCTCGGCATCGGCGCGGCCCAGCTTCTCGCCCGCGACCGCGGCGGCGCGCTCCGGGTCCAGGCGGTTGCCGCCAGCGGTGAGGAACAGGTAGATCCGCCCGCTCTCGCCCTCGAAGATCAGCGATTTCACGATCTGGTCGATCTCGCAGCCGCAGGCCGCGGCGGCTTCCTCGGCAGTGCGGCTCGGGCCCGGCTCGATGATCCGCGCCTCGAGCCCGCAGCGCGCGATCGCCTCGGCCACGCGGGCCACGCTCTTGCTCATGCCGGTCCCTCCTGCGTCCGGCGGCCAAGATGGGCGCGCGGACAGCGGGGCGCAAGGGCTACTTGCGGAACTTGTCGAGGCTGACGACCTCGCCCGGCTTGGTCGAGGCGGGGTCTTCCGCCACCTCGTCGGCGTCGGTCTCCTCGTCCTCGTCGTCCTCGACCTGGGTCTCGAACTTCAGCCCGAACTCGACCGAGGGATCGACGAAGGTGGTGATCGCGTCGAAGGGGATGTAGAGTGGTTCGGGCTGGTTGCCGAAATTCAGCGTGATGGCGAACCCGTCCTCGTCGACGCCGAGATTGTCGAACCAGTGCTGGATGACGATCGTGATCTCGTCGGGATAGCGGTCGCGCAGCCAGTCCGCCATCGCCACGCCGGCATGCCGGGTGTTGAGCGTGATGAAGAAGTGATGCGCGCCGGGCAGGCCGCGATCGGCGACCTGATCCATGACCTCGCGGATCAGACCGCGCATCGCACGGTGCATCAGGTTGCCATAATCGATACCGCGATCCATGCCCTCAATCCTCGACCTTTGCCACACCATAGGCATTTCGTCGACGAAGGAAAGGGACGAGCGCGAGGGGCTCGGCGAAAATTCAACCGCCGCGGTCAATGGACGCGAGGCGGGTTGAGCGGCAGCGAGGATACCGGCGCGACCAGTTCGCGCAGGAGCTTGTAGCGGATTGCCCGGGCGAAATCATGGTGGTTCACCGCCGTCTCGACGAAGCCGCCGGGGGTGACGACCCAGTTGCGATAGAAATTCGTGATCGACCGTCCGGTGCCCGGCGCCTCGATCGCCAGCCCGTTGATGATGATCCCCCGGTTCATCGCCTCGCGCCGGGCGGCGCCGACGGTGAAGCCGACATTCTCGTCGCCATCACCCGAGACGTCCATCACCCACAGCATGCAGTCGGTCACCGCGTCGAACTGGGCGGTGGAGAAGCTGATCGCCTCGCCGACGCCGGTATTGCCCAGCCGGAAGGCACGGCGCATCTGCTCGACCTCCGTGGCAAGCGCGGCGACGGCGGCGGGCTCCTCCATCCGCGTCCAGGTGATAGACACCTCCTGTTCGCCGAGCCCCGACCATTGCACGACACTGACGGCGGCGCGGTGCTTGAGCAGCGCCGCCTGCACCTCGGGGTCGCGCAGCGCGGCCGCCAGACCGTCGACCTGCAGCCGGTATTCGCTCGCATCGACCGAACCCGAGACATCCATCGCCAGCAGCAGCGCCATGCCGCAGGTTGCCCTTCCCTCGCGCGGGAGAAGGGCAAGGACGATCAGCGCGAGGGCGACGAACAGGCGCTTCATCACCCGATGCTGCCATCGGGTCGGGATCGGAGCAATCGACGGTTGCGTGAAGTCGGGAAGGGGAAGTGCAGGCTTCTGTTGCCAGGTGCCTGCGAACCCCGCCTGACGCGGCTAAGCGCCAGGACTTCGTTTTCGGTGTTGGTTACCGCTTACGCAGCAACGGCCACCGGAGCACGGTTGTCATTGGCAACTGTACTTTGCGCACCGATAACGGTGGTAGCTCACCGGGACAAAGCAAACCCCTTTAGACGTTCGTCGATCCTGTTTC
>SLPP01000319.1 GCA_007131945.1 Paracoccaceae bacterium
AACCCTTTCTCAGCCCATCGAGCCAATGCCCCTTGACCTCGCTGCCTGAGAACCCGAACCTTCACATGCCCGGAGCACGACGCCAGGGAATTTCCACACCATTCGCCACACAACCGGGTGCGGCTGGGCCCGGACTGGGCGCTGCCGCTCATTGCGGGGCTGTTCTGGCCGGATCGGCGCCGGACGCTGGTGCTCGACCGGACGCAATGGGCGATCGGCACGCGGGAGGTGAACCGCGTGGTGCTGGCGGTGGCGACGCGGAACTTCCGGGCGCCGGTCCTCTGGACGCTCCTGCCGCGCAGCGGCAATCGCGGCACCGCCGCGCGCATCGCCATGATCGAGCGCTATCTGACGCATTTCCCGGTCTCGAGCGTTGCGATCCTGCTGGCGGAGCGCGAGTCCATCGGCGCCAGATGGCTGAACTTCCTTGGTGATCTCGAGATCCCCTTCGCCATCCGCCTGCGCGAGGATCGTTTCGCCGGAGGCGAAGCTCTGGTTCGACCGCGTGGTGACAGAGGAAGGCTGCGAACTCACCCTCGCCGCTGGCCTGTACGGCACCCTCCGGACGCGAAGCTTCCGCGCCCGAGTCTGGGCAAGGGACGGCGACGAGTGTACCTTCACCTTCGCCGTCAAGCGCCTCGCTGGAGAGTGGCTGATCATCGTCTCGAATCAGCCTGCCCGCAAGGCCCTCGCCGCCTACCGCAAGCGGTGGGCCATCGAATGCCTGTTCGCGGACGCCAAGTCCCGCGGCCTCAGGATCCAGGACACCCGACTCACCTGTCCGCGCAAGCTCGACCTGCTGATGGTCCAAGTCACACTTGCCCTCGTCTGGGCCGGACGCGCCGCTGCCGACCTCCCGGGAAAATCCCCACCGCCCCAGAAGCCCCACGGCTAGCCGGCACGATCCCGCTTCCGCATCGGCCGCTTGCAGATCCGACGCCTTCTCGGAAACGAGCGGCTCCAAGGCGCCGATCCTTGGCGAAACCTAACCTCCGAAACTCGAAGAACACCGATAACCGTGTAGCGTGCCGAGACGCAACCTTTGCCAGGTCCTTTCGGCGCGGGCGGGGGCGCGAGCGCGGTGCCGGTGCCGGGAGGATACGCAAACCGGGACACGGATCCAGCGCGTTGACATGCGGTGGCGCAACCGTCGTGACAGCGCCCGGCCGATCGGCTAAGGAAGGCCCGACAGTCAGGGAAATGGGAGCCTGCGCATGGCCGAGCACGAACCGGGATCGATGGAGATCAGCGAGCAGCAGAAGACCTTTTCGGGATTCCTGCGTGCCTGTGCCTGGGTAGTGGGGGTCGTCTTCATCATTCTGATCTTCCTCGCGCTGGTCAACGCCTGAACCCGACGGCGG
Organism: Paracoccaceae bacterium; assembly: GCA_007131945.1. Classification (GTDB taxonomy): domain Bacteria; phylum Pseudomonadota; class Alphaproteobacteria; order Rhodobacterales; family Rhodobacteraceae; genus Pararhodobacter. The sequence continues at coordinate 1,362 of SLPP01000319.1, forward strand.
CGCCGGTCTGCACGGGATCACGGGTTTCGCGGGCCTGCCGTCGAGGTGGTTTCCTGACCCGTTCGCGGATGGCGTCGCGCGGCTCACCCGCGTGGCCGAGGGGTGTTCGCCTTCAGATCGGGAGATCGCGGCGCCGCGGGCCGGGGCGCAGATTTCGCTTCAGCCGGTGATCTGGAGCACGGCGAAGAGCGTCACCACCCCGCCGAGGATTGCCCAGAGGACGTTCCGCGTCCACAGGCCGAACGCCAGCGTGACCAGCGCCGCCAGCATCCGCGCCGCGTCGGGCTCGCCTTCCGTGGCGGCCGGGAACAGCACCAGCGGCGCGATCAGCCCGGGCAGGACCGCGACCGGCGTGTAGCGCAGGTGTCGCAGCACCCAGTCGGGCAGCTTGCGGCGTCCGATGAGCCCGAGGAAGGAGAAGCGCAGCGCGAAGGTGCCGATCGCCAGCAGCACGATGATTGACCATATCTGCGCCGTCGAATAGCCCATCATCGCCCGTCTTTCAGGCGTCGCACGAGCCAGAGTTCGACCTGCGCGCCCATGGCCATCGCCAAGAGCGCCGCAACGAGGAGGCCGAGATTGTAGGGCAGTGCGGCGAAGGCCAGCACGCCCAGGACCGAGGTCAGCGCCGCGGCGACATGCGCGAGCGTGCGCAGCATCGGCGCGATCACCGCGAGGAAGGTGATCGGCACTGCGAAATCGACCGGCAGCCCTGCGGGAATGCGGTTGCCAAGCACCGCGCCGAGATAGCTCGCCACGCACCACATCGGCACGACCAGCGCGACCGAGCCGAGATAGAAGGCAAAGCGCGCGGGCATCGGCATGCGCGGGCTCGCCTCGTACCGGGCATGAGCCAGCGCGTAGGACTGGTCGACCAGGAGCCAGGCGACGAGCGCCCGCTGCCAGGCGGGCGCGGGGCCGAGGAAGGGTGCGAGCGAGGCCGAATACATCGCCAGCCGCAGATTTACCGCGAGCGCCGTCGCGAGCACGATCAGGGTGGGCGCGTTCTCGGTCATCAGCTGCAGCGCGGCGAGTTGCGAGGCACCGGCGAAGACACCGACAGAAAAACCCATCGTCTGGGTCACGGTCAGCCCGGCCTCGGTTGCGACGACGCCGAAGACCATGCCGAAGGGAATGACGACGAGGAGGAAGGGCAGGCTGTCGCGCAGCCCCTGCAGGAAGCCGCGAGTGCCGGACAGCGGCGGCGCGGCGTCGGGGGTGGCGGGCGGTGGGGACATGACGGGTTTCCGGAAAGCGAGCGAGGGATCAGCCGAAGCTGCCGGTCGCGCGGCCGAGCAGGCGAAAGGCCCGGGCGCTGCGGCTCGCCGCGACGCGGGCGAGGGCAGCATCCTCGGCGCCCGGCGCGAAGCCCGCCAGCCAGGCGTCGAAGGCGGCGACGAAGCGCTGCGCGGCGCTGCGGAAGGCGGGGTCGCGGCGCAGCCGGCCGACCGTCAGGGCGAGGCTCTCGCGGTCATCGACCTCGCCGAGCGACGCGATTGCCGGTCCGCGCGCGCCCTTGAGGTAGAGCCGCCAGACCTCGGGCCCGGGCGGGGGCGCGGAGCCGGCATCGAGATGCACGCCCTCCTGTGCCAGCAGCGAGAGGACATGCTGCGCGGTCCGGATCACGCCGGCGAGCGCCGGGTCGTCCGTCATCGCCCGGCGCAGTGCCTCGAACCCGGCGATATCGGCCTCCGAGCGCGGGAAATCGAGCGCCGCCCAGAGCGTGTCTTGCGGGCTGGCCCCCGCCGGGGGGGGCGCGGTCTCCGTTGCGCGCGGAGAACGCAGGATCGTGCTGCCCGGCTCGTGCGGGTCCTCGGCGGGCTCCGTCGTCGCCGCGGCCGATGCGGGGGGCGCGGCCTCCGGCTCGATGTCGCCCTGGATTTTGCCCTGGGCGCCCGGCTCACCGGCCGGGACGGCCGCTGACCGCACCGCCCAGAGTTGTCGGGCCAGCACGTCGGTCTCGGCGTGCAGTGCGCGCGCAGCAGCCAGCGCCCGCCGCGCGCGCCTGAGCGCCAGCCAGGCCGCGAGCGTCAGCAGGAACGGGATGGCCCAGGCGAGCGTCAGCACCGCGAACCGCGCCTCGCGACCATAGGGTTCGATCACTTCGGGTCGATAGAACCCGAGCCAGACCGCCGCGGCCCAAAGCACGGTTGCCGCGACCAGCGCCAGCCCGCCCGGCAGCCGGCCGCCGAGGCCTTCCGCGCGCTCTTCGGCCTCGGCCATGCGGACACCCTCCGCCTCAGCGATACTCGACCGAAAGGACCTCGTAGCTGCGCTCGCCGCCCGGGCTGCGCACCTCGATCGAATCCCCCGGCTCGCGGCCGATCAGCGCGCGGGCGAGCGGCGAGCGGATGTTCAGCAGCCCCCGGTCGATATCGGCCTCGGCTTCGCCGACGATCTGGTAGGTGCGCTGCTCCTCGGTCTCCTCGTCGATCAGGGTGACCGTCGCGCCGAACTTGATCGCCCCGTGCAGCCGGGCCGGATCAATTATCTCGGCCCGGCCGAGGATCGATTCGAGTTCCTTGATCCGGCCTTCGATGAAGCTCTGCTTCTCGCGCGCGGCGTGGTATTCGGCATTCTCCGACAGATCGCCGTGCTCGCGCGCCTCGGCGATGGCGCGGATCACGGCCGGCCGGTCGGTGCTTTTCAGTTGCCGCAGCTCGGCATCCAGCGCGTCGAAGCCGCGGCGGGTGATCGGTATCTTGTCCATCGGCTGCACCATGAATGAAAACGCCCGCGGCCAAGGCCGGGGCATCGCTTACCTCTACTTGAACAGATACCACCGCTGCCGGAATTGCAAGCCCCGGCAGCTTTCGCGGTTTTGATGCGCCGTCACGATTGACCCCCGGCGGCGGGCTGGGCTATCGGTGCTGCGCCCTTCGACCACCCAATTAGACGCGGGAGCCCCCATGAGCGAGATCGAACGCGAGTCCATGGAATACGACGTCGTCATCGTCGGCGCGGGTCCGGCGGGCCTCTCGGCGGCCATTCGCCTGAAGCAACTCGACGCCGAGCTCAGCGTCGTCGTGCTCGAGAAGGGCTCGGAGGTGGGGGCGCATATCCTTTCGGGCGCGGTGCTCGATCCGGTCGGGCTCGACCAGCTGATCCCGGACTGGGAGGAGAAGGGCGCGCCGGTCACCGTGCCGGTGCGCAAGGACCGGTTCTACATCCTCGGCGAGGCCGGGCAGCTGCGCGTGCCGAACTGGCCGATGCCGCCCCTGATGAGCAACCACGGCTGCTTCATCGTCTCGATGGCGAATGTCTGCCGCTGGCTGGGCGAACAGGCCGAGGCGCTTGGCGTCGAGATCTTTCCGGGCATGGCCGCGTCGGAAGTGGTCTATGGCGAGGACGGGCGCGTCGCGGGCGTCGTTTCCGGCGAGTTCGGCAAGAACCCGGACGGCACGCCGGGGCCGAACTACGAGCCGGGCATGGAACTTCTGGGCAAGTATGTCTTCCTTGGCGAGGGGGTGCGCGGATCGCTCGCGAAGCAGGTCATGGCGCGGTTCGACCTGTCCAACGGCAAGGAGCCGCAGAAGTTCGGCCTCGGCATGAAGGAGATATGGGAGATCGACCCCGAGAAGCACCGCGAGGGAACGGTGACCCACACGATGGGCTGGCCGCTGGGCAAGAACGCGGGCGGAGGCTCGTTCATCTACCACATCGACAACAACCAGGTCTATGTCGGCTTCGTGGTGCACCTGAACTACGAGAACCCCTATCTCTCGCCCTATCACGAGTTCCAGCGCTTCAAGCACCACCCGATGGTGGCCGAGCTGCTGAAGGGCGGCAAGCGCGTGGCCTATGGCGCGCGGGCGATCTCGGAGGGCGGCTACCAGTCGATCCCGAAGGTCGTCTTCCCGGGCGGCGCGCTGTTGGGCTGCTCGGCGGGGCTGGTGAACGTGCCCCGGATCAAGGGCAACCACAACGCGATGCTTTCGGGGATCGCCGCGGCAGAAGCTGCGCATGCGGCGATCAAGGCGGGCCGGTCGGGCGACGAGCTCGCCGAGTACGAAAAGGAACTGCGCGAGGGCGATGTCGGCCGCGACCTGAAGAAGGTGCGCAACGTCAAGCCGATGTGGTCGAAATGGGGGCTCATGCCGTCGCTCGCACTGGGCGGGCTCGACATGTGGACGAACACACTGGGGTTTTCGGTCTTCGGCACGATGAAGCACGGCAAGTCCGACTCCGAGGCGACCGGCCTCGCCGCCCGGTTCGAGCCGATCGACTATCCCAAGCCCGACGGCGTGCTTTCCTTCGACCGGCTGACCAACGTCGCCTTCTCCTTCACCAATCACGAGGAGAACCAGCCTGCGCACCTGACGCTCAAGGACGCCTCGGTGCCGATCAGCGTCAACTTGCCGAAATACGCCGAACCCGCGCAACGCTATTGCCCGGCCGGCGTCTACGAGGTGGTCGAGGAGGATGGCAAGGATCCGCGCTTCGTGATTAACTTCCAGAACTGCGTGCACTGCAAGACCTGCGACATCAAGGACCCGAGCCAGAACATCCACTGGGTCACGCCGCAGGGGGGCGACGGGCCGAACTATCCGAACATGTAGGCGCCGGCGGGGCAGGGGCGGGCCGGGTGGTCGATCACGCCGCGGTGCATTGCCCTTGCCCCTATGGGGGGCTACATCTGGCCGCGAGCCCGGGCGCGGCCCGGGACCGAGCCGCAACCAGACCGGGAGCCGCCCTTGCCGCGCCGCACGATCCTGCCCTCGCTGACGCTTGCCGCCGCGCTCGTGCTGACGCCGGTTCCGTCCCTCGCGGTTGACGGAACGGCGGGCGCGTTCCTTGCGGCGCGCGCGGCCGGCAGCGCGAACGATTTCGTCCGCGTCGTGCCCTATCTCGAGCGGCTGATGCAGAGCGAGATCGCCGCGCCCGAATTGCGCGACAGCCTGACCGGATCCTATCTGGCGCTCGGCCGGCATGCGGACGCCGCCGCCGAGGCGCGCCTGCTGATCGAGGAGATGCCCGGAAGCAGCACCGGCGCGTTGACGCTGATGGCCGGGGCCTTCGCCACGCGCGACTATGCGGCGGTTCTGGACCTTGTCGAGGGGGGGGCGCGGACGCATCCGGCCGCCGACGGGCTGGCAATGGCCTGGGCGCATCTTGGCCAGGGGAGCATGGCCGAGGTCTTCGATGCCTTCGACCGCGTGGCGGCGCAGGAGGGTATGCTCGCCTTCACCCTCTACTGCCGGGCGCTGGCGCTGGCGCTTGTCGGCGATGTCGAGGGCGCGATCGAGCTGATCGAGGATCCCGAGACCGGCGTCGCCGATGCGCTCAACCGCCGCGGCGTGATCGCCCATGCGCAGATTCTCGGCCAGCTCGAACGGTTCGACGACGCGCTTGAGCTGCTCGCTGCGGGTTTTCCGGGCGTCCACGATCCGAAGATCGAAGCGATGCGCGCCGCCTATGCCGAGGGCCGGGCGCTGCCCTTCGACCTGATCTCAGACCCCGCCGACGGCATGGCCGAGGTGATGGCGGTGATGGCCGCGGCAATGCGCGGCGGGCAGGGGTCGTTCGACGCGATGCTCTATGCGCGCGCGGCGGAATGGATCAATCCCGACCTTCTGGATGTGCGGCTGATGCTGGGCCAGATCTTTGTCGAACTCGAGCAGCCGGAACTGGCCGGCGAGACCTTCGGCATGATCCCGGCCGACAGCGGCCTCGCCATCGCGGCGGCGATGGGGCGGGCGCAGGTGCTCGACAACCTCGACAGGCTAGACGAGGCGATCGCGGTGCTGCAGGATCTGGCCGATCGGTACCCCGACGTCATGGCCGCGCATCAGGGCCACGGTGACTTCCTGCGCCGCGCCAACCGGCACGAGGAGGCGATTGCGGCTTACACGCGTGCGATCGAGCTGATGGAGGCACAGGACCGCGGCGGCGACTGGCCGCTCTGGTTCGCGCGCGCCGTCAGCCACGAACGCGCCGGGATGTGGCCCGAGGCCGAGGCCGATTTCCGCCGCGCGCTGGTCTATGAACCCGACCAGCCGCTGGTGCTGAACTATCTCGGCTATTCGCTGGTCGAGCGGCGCGAGAATCTCGACGAGGCGCTGGAGATGATCGAGCGCGCGGTCGAGGGCGATCCCGACAGCGGCTACATCGTCGACAGCCTCGCCTGGGCGCTCTTCCGCCTGGGTCGCTACGAGGAGGCGCTGCCGCACATGGAGCGCGCGGTCGAACTGATGCCCTCCGACCCGATCCTCAACGACCATCTGGGCGATGTCTACTGGGCGCTTGGCCGCTACCGCGAGGCGCGCTTCCAGTGGCGCCGGGCGCTCTCGTTCGGGCCGCACGAGGATCTGGACATGGACCGTGTGCGCCGCAAGCTCGACATCGGCCTTTACGAGGTGCTGCTGGAGGAAGGTGAGCCTCTGCCGCATCAGGAAGAATGATGCCGACGCGGCTGGCCCCGGCCAAGATCAACCTGACGCTGCACGTCACCGGGCGGCGCGACGACGGCTACCACGATCTCGATTCGCTCGTGGTCTTCGCCGACCTCGGCGATCTCCTGACACTGGATCCCGGCGCACCGCCGGGGTTGCGGATCACCGGGCCGCTCGCCGCCGGCGTGCCGACGGGGCAGGAGAACCTGGTCGCCCGCGCGGCCCGCCTGATCGGCGCCTCGGATGCCGCGCTGACGCTGGAGAAGCACCTGCCGGCGGCGGCGGGGATGGGAGGTGGCTCGTCGGACGCGGCGGCGGCGCTGCATCTGTGCGCCGAGGCGCGCGGACTTCCGCTGCCCTCTACCGCGGCACTGATGTCACTCGGCGCCGATCTGCCGGTCTGTCTGGCCGCGCCGGCGCCCTGCCGGATGCGCGCGCGCGGCGACATCGTCGAGCCTCTCGGGCCTCTGCCGAGGCTGGGGCTGCTGATCGTCAATCCAGGCCTGCCGCTTGCCACGCCTGCGGTCTTCTCCGCGCTCGAACGGCGCGACAATCCGCCGATGCCCGGCAGCTTGCCGGCCTGGACCGATGCCGGGGCCTTCTGCGACTGGCTCGCCGCGATGCGCAACGATCTGGAAGCGCCGGCTCGGCGGCTCCTGCCCGAGATCGATACCCTGCTCGACGAGATCGCCGCACGGCCCGGCTGCCGCCTGGCGCGGATGACCGGGTCGGGGGCGACCTGCTTCGGCCTCTTCACCGATCCGGGCGCGCTGCGCGATGCGGCGCGGGAACTGCGCGCGCTGGGGCGCTTCGTCGCTGCGACGGAGATACTCGACCCGAGCGCTCAGCTGACGCGGGCGACCACGTAGTCGGAGAGATCGGCGAGCATGTCGCGCAATGGATGCTCGGGCAGGTCGGCGAGCGCCGCGCGCGCGCGCGAAGACCAGTCCAGCGCCGTCGCCCGGGTGCTTTCAAGGGTTCCGCGGCGTCCGAGGATATCCATCGCGCGCTCCAGATCGCCAGGTTCCTGCCGGCCGCGGGCGATCACCCGTTCCCAGAAGGCGCGTTCCTCGGAATCGGCGGCGGCTATGGCGCGGATCACCGGTAGCGTCAGCTTGCGCTCCCGGAAATCGTCGCCGGTATTCTTGCCCATGGCCGAGCCCAGACCGGCGTAATCGAGGTAATCGTCGACGATCTGGAAACAGATCCCCAAGGCGTCGCCATAGTCGCGCAAGGCCGCCACCTGTCGGTCGGAAACCCCGGCGATCACCGCGCCGGCCTCGCTCGCGGCGGCAAACAGCGCCGCCGTCTTGCCGCGCACGACCTTCATGTAGGTCGCCTCGGTCGTGGCGAGATTCTGCGCCGCGGTCAGTTGCAGCACTTCGCCCTCGGTGATCGTGGCCGAGGCGTTCGACAGGATGCCCAGCACCTGCAGACTGCCCGATTCGACCATCAGCTGGAACGAGCGCGCGAAGAGGTAGTCACCGACCAGCACGCTCGACTTGTTGTCCCAGAGCAGGTTCGCCGTCGGCCGACCGCGGCGCTGGCGGCTCTCGTCCACCACGTCGTCATGCAACAGCGTCGCGGTATGGATGAATTCGACCGCCGCGGCGAGCGCGTGATGCGCCGTGCCCTCGTAGCCGCAGAGACGCGCCGAGGCGACCGTCAGGAGCGGCCGCAGCCGCTTGCCTCCGGCCTCGATCAGATGCGCGGTCACCTCGGGGATGCGCGGCGCGTTCTCGGAGGCCATGCGCTCGCGGATCAGCGCATTCACGGATGCCATGTCATCGGCCAGCCACTGGGCGAGGCGGTCATGCGGCGCGGTCACGGCGGTGTCCAACAGCATCAGATCCCGGAACGGCTCGACAAGCCCGCGGGCCTGTCGTTATGTGGCGGCATGAGGGAACTGCTGCGAACGAACGACCCCACGATCATTCCCTACGCCACGACCCTTCTTCAGGGCGAAGGTATAGAATGCTTCGAGCTTGACGTCCATATGAGCGGCCTCGGCATCGTGCCGCGCCGGCTGATGGTGCGCGAGGCCGATCTGTTCATGGCCCGCGCCATCCTGCGCGAGGCGGGCGTGCCGCTGGAAAGCTGAGACATGGCCTTCGCCGAGGCGGCGCTGAGCCGCGACTTGTTCCTCGGCGGGCGGTTGCGGATCCTGCAGCCCCGCGCCGGTTACCGCGCCGCGACCGATCCGGTGCTTCTCGCGGCGGCGGTTGCGGCGCGGCCGGGCGAGGCGGTACTGGAACTGGGCTGCGGCGCCGGGGTGGCGCTGCTGGCGCTGGCGGCGCGGGTTCCCGGGCTGCGTCTTGCCGGGGTGGAACGGCAGGCGGATTACGCCGATCTGGCGCGCCGGAACGCCACGGCGAACGGGATCGCGGCGACGATCTGGCACGCCGATCTAGCGGCGCTTCCGCGCGATCTGCGCGCGCAGAGCTTCGATCACGTTTGCGCCAACCCGCCCTATCATCCGGCCGTGGCGACACCGGCGCACGATCCGGGCCGCGACGGCGCGCTGCGCGAGGCGACGCCGCTTGCCGTCTGGATCGATGCCGGGCTGCGGCGATTGCGCGCGGGCGGCCGCCTGACGCTGATCCAGCGGGTGGAGCGCCTGCCGGACATACTGGCGGCGCTCGACGGACGAGCGGGTAGCGTGGCGGTCCGGCCGCTGTCGTCGCGGGCGGGGCGGGCAACCGGCCGGGTCCTGCTGCAGGCACGCAAGGGCGCGCGCGGCCCGTTCCGGCTGCTGGCGCCCCTGGTGCTGCATGCCGGCGCGGCGCATGAACGCGACGGCGACGATTTCGCGCCGGTGGCCCGCGCGATCCTGCGCGACGCGGCACCGCTTGACTGGGACTGACCGGAAGCACATCTTGAAGGCGAGTGGCGCGTCCGGCCGGACTTCGGTTTCATGTGACAAGCCGGCGAAGATGTGTTCCACTCGGATCGTTGCATACCTTCAGAGGAGGACTCCATGTCGCTTTCTTCGCATCTCCAGGAACTGCGCCGCAAGCACGAGGCCCTCTCGCAAAAGGTGGAAGAGGCGCAACGATCGCCCGGCTACGACGACCTGGAGATCGCCGAGATGAAGAAGCAGAAACTGCGCCTGAAGGAAGAGATCACGCGTCTCACGGCTTCGTGATGCGCGCGCGGGCGGCCCGCGCGGCCAGAAGCGCGCCGCCCGCGATTAGCACCGTCGCCAGCGCCAGGGACCAGGTCGCCGCCGCCATGCCGGCCATGACCAGGATCAGCGTCGACAGCAGCGGCGCGGCATAGGAAGCGGTGCCGAGAAGCTGGATGTCGCCGCGCTTCACGCCGATGTCCCAGGTGAAGAAGGCCAGCCCCACCGGGCCAAGCCCCAGCCCGGCAACGGCCGCCCAGCCGAGCGCGTCGCGCGGCCAGGCAGGCGTTTCGAAGGCCAGATGCGCCAGCGCCGACAACCCGCTCGAGGCGAGGCAGAAGACGACCACCGCCGCCGTCGGCACATGGCCCAGCCGGCGCGATCCCAGCGAATAGCCGGCCCAGGTCAGCGCCGCGACGAAAGCCAGCGCATAGCCCGAGGCCGCGCCCTTGATCGTGCCAATCCCGCCCGCGACGATCAGCCCCGCCCCGGCGAAGGCGGTCAGCGCGCCGAGAACGTGACCGGTCCGCAAACGCTCGCCCGGCAGGAATCCCGACCCGAGCACGATCAGCAGCGGCCAGAGATAGGCGATCAGTCCGGCCTCGGCCGGCGGGGCGAGACGCAGGGCGCTGAAGTAAAGAAAGTGATAGCCGAAGAGCCCGACAGTGCCGAATGCGTAGATCCGAAGCGGGATTCCCGACAGCCGCCGCAGCCCGCCGGTTGCCAGGAGCCAAGCCAGCCCGACGGTCCCGCCGATCGCGAAGCAGAGCGCGTTGAGCAGGAAGGGCGGGACCGGCGTCGAGCCGACGGTGAAGAAGGCCAGCAGCGCCCAGAGCAAGACGGCCGAGAACCCGATCAGCGTGGCGGCAGGGCGGGACATCGTGATCTCTCACGAAAAGGGCCCGGGCCACGCGCCCGGGCCCCGGTTGAGACGGCTTCGGCTCAGCCGAAGAACTGCGCGCCATTGGCGCTGATCGTCGAACCGTTGATGAAGCCCGCGTCGTCCGAGACCAGGAAGGTCACGCAGCGCGCGATCTCCTCGGGCTCGCCCAGCCGCCCGGCGGGGATCTGGGCGATGATCGATTCGCGCACCTTTTCCGAGACGGCCATGACCATCTCTGTGGCGATGTAGCCCGGGCAGATCGCGTTGGCGGTGATGCCCGCGCGCGCCCCCTCCTGCGCCAGGCTGCGCACGATGCCGATGTCGCCGGCCTTGGTCGCGGCGTAGTTCACCTGCCCGAACTGCCCCTTCTGGCCATTCACCGACGAGATCACGACAACCCGGCCGAACTTGCGCTCGCGCATGCCGGGCCAGACCGGATGGATGGTGTTGAAGACGCCGGTGAGGTTGGTGTCGATCACCTCCTGCCACTGTTCCGGCGTCATCTTGTGGAAGGGCGCGTCGCGCGTGATGCCGGCATTGGCAACGACGATCTCGATCGGGCCCAGATCGGCCTCGACCCTGGCGATGCCTTCCTTCGACGCCGCGTAATCTCCGACGTTCCACTTGTAGGTCTTGATGCCCGTTTCCTCGGTGAACTTCGCCGCGGCCTCGTCATTGCCGGCATAGCTGGCGGCGACCGAGTAGCCTGCCTCTTTCAACGCCTTCGAGATCGCCGCGCCGATGCCGCGCGAGCCCCCCGTGACCAATGCAACCCGTCCCATTTGTCCTCCTTCGATTTGATGGCTCTTGAAATTCTGTTATCCGCCCGGGGATGCGCACGCAAGAATGTTGCGTCCGCGGACGCCTCACCGCTCCAGGCACATGGCGACGCCCATGCCGCCGCCGATGCAGAGCGTGGCCAGACCGCGCTTCGCGTTGCGGCGCTGCATCTCGTGAAGCAGCGTGTTGAGGATCCGCGCGCCCGAGGCGCCGATCGGATGGCCGATGGCGATGGCGCCACCGTTCACGTTCACGATCGCCGGGTCCCAGCCCATGTCCTTGTTGACCGCGCAGGCCTGCGCGGCGAAGGCCTCGTTCGCCTCCACGAGATCGAGATCGCCGACCTTCCAGCCGGCCTTTTCCAGCGCCTTGCGGCTGGCGTGGATCGGGCCGACGCCCATGATCGACGGGTCGAGCCCGGCGGTGGCGTAGCTGGCGATCCGCGCCAGCGGCGTCAGTCCGCGCTTCTCGGCGTCCTCGGCCGACATGAGCAGGACGCCCGCCGCGCCGTCATTGATACCGCTAGCATTGGCCGCGGTCACCGAGCCGTCTTTGGCGAAGGCAGGGCGCAGCTTGGCCATCGCGTCGAGCGTGGCGCCGTGGCGGATATACTCGTCCTGATCGACCACGGTTTCGCCCTTGCGGGTCTTGACCGTGAACGGGACGATCTCGTCCTTGAACCGACCCGCCTTCTGGGCCGCTTCGGCCTTGTTCTGGCTGGCCACCGCGAATTCGTCCTGCTGTTCGCGGCTGATCTGCCACTTCTCGGCGACGTTCTCGGCGGTCTGGCCCATGTGATAGCCGTTGAACGCGTCCCAGAGCCCGTCCTTGATCATCGAATCGATGTACTTGGTGTCGCCCATCTTGTGGCCGGGGCGCAGATGCGCGACATGCGGGCTCAGCGACATGCTTTCCTGGCCGCCGGCAACGACGATGCCGGCATCGCCCAGCTGGATATGCTGCGCCCCCAGCGCCACCGCGCGCAGCCCCGAACCGCAGACCTGGTTGATTCCCCAGGCAGCGGATTCGATCGGCAGACCGGCCTTGATATGCGCCTGCCGCGCCGGGTTCTGCCCCTGGCCGGCGGTCAGGACCTGGCCAAGGATGGTTTCCGACACCTCGGCCTTGTCGATGCCCGCGCGCTCGATCAGGGCCTCGATCACCGCCGCGCCCAGATCGTGCGCGGGCGTGTTGGCGAAGGACCCGTTGAACGATCCGACGGCGGTACGGGCGGCGGACACGATAACGACATTGGTCATTGGAACTCCTCTCGCAGGACGGCGCGGCGGGCGCGCCCGGGTTTGCGCGGAGTCTTACGCTCGATGCGACCGCAGGGCAATGCGGCACCGCATTACGGGCGGGCAGGATCGGGGGGGCTCAGGCCGGCCGGGCGAGGCGCGAGGCGCGCCAGGGCGCCTGGGTCACCGGCGCGCCGAAGTGATAGCCCTGCAGGCAGTCGACGCCGATATCGATCAGGTAGCGCGCATCCTCGGCCGATTCGACCTCTTCGGCGATGGTGAACATGTCGAAATGCCGCGCGATCGTGACCAGCGCCTGCGCCAGGACCTGGTTGTCGGCATTGCGCGCGATGCCGCGGATGAACTCGCCGTCGATCTTGACGATGTCGAAGTAGAATTCCTTCAGGTAGCGAAAAGACGTGTAGCCCGAGCCGAAATCGTCGAGCGCGAAGCAGATGCCGCGTGCCTGCATGTCGGCCATGAACTCGGCAACCAGATCGGGCATGTCCATGGCCGAGGATTCGGTGATCTCGAGGATCAGCCGCTCGGAGAGCGTCGGATCGGTGCGCAGGCCGCGCTCCAGCGTGGTCAGCCAGGCCGGATAGCCGATCGAGCGCGCCGACATGTTGATCGACAGCCGGATTCCCGGCTCCTGCGCCAACGCCTGCAGGCCAAGCTCCAGCGCCAGGCAGTCGATTCGCCGCCCGGTCTCGGTCTCTTCGACGGCATCCATGAAGGTGCTCGCCGGCAGGACCTTCCCGTCGAGATCGAGGATCCGGACGAAGCCTTCGTAGAAGGCGACGCGGTTGATCATGCGGGCCTGCACGACCGGCTGGTAGGCCAGCAGCCCGCGGCGTTCGTCCAGTGCATGCTCGACCATGCTCACGATATCCTGCCGCTCCTCCTCCGGTGCGCCGGCAAGCACGAGCGGATCGCGCTCGCTGGTCGGCTCGGCGTCGGGAAACTGGGACTCGGACATCGCGCAACTCCGCAGGAAGGCAGGTCTTTGCGGCAAGACTGACCGGGAGCGGTTAAGGGGGAATGAACCCTCGCGCTCCCGTCGCCGGTGAGATCGCTCAAATTGTGCCGGTTCGCGCCGGGGCGGCGGCCCGATTGCGCGGCCGGGGCCGGGCCGGTATAGCGGCGCAGACAGCCAGGAGCGGGGATGCAGATGAGCGAGGGCGGCGCGAACACGATGTGGGGCGGGCGCTTTGCCGGCGGCGTCGACGCGATCATGGAGGCGATCAATGCCTCGATCGGCTTCGACAAGCGCCTCGCCGCGCAGGACATCGCCGGCTCGCGTGCGCACGCGGCGATGCTGGCGGCGCAGGGGATCGTCTCGGTCGAGGATGCGCAGGCGATCGATGCCGGGCTCGCGCGGATTGAGGGCGAGATCGCCGCGGGCGGCTTTCCCTTCCGCACCGCGCTCGAGGACATCCACATGAACATCGAGGCGCGGCTTTCGGAACTGATCGGCGCGCCGGCCGGCCGGCTGCACACGGCGCGGTCGCGCAACGACCAGGTGGCGGTGGATTTCCGGCTCTTCGTGCGCGAGCAGTGCGACGCCGCCATAGTCGGGATCGAGGCGCTGATGCGCGCCTTCCTCGCCCAGGCCGAGGCCGGGGCCGACTGGGTGATGCCCGGCTTCACCCATCTGCAGACCGCGCAGCCGGTGACCTGGGGCCATCACATGCTGGCCTATGTCGAGATGCTGGCGCGCGACCGGTCTCGCTTCGCCGATGCCCGCGCGCGGATGAACGAATGCCCGCTCGGCGCGGCGGCGCTGGCCGGCACCTCGTTTCCCATCGACCGCGACGCGACCGCCCGCGCACTCGGTTTTTCCCGACCCACCGCCAACAGCCTCGATTCGGTCTCGGACCGCGACTTCGCGCTCGAGTTCCTATCGGCCGCCTCGATCTGCGCCATGCATCTGTCGCGTTTCGCCGAGGAACTGGTGATCTGGTCCTCTGCGCAGTTCCGTTTCGTGACGCTGTCGGATGCCTTCTCGACCGGCTCGTCGATCATGCCGCAGAAGAAGAATCCGGATGCCGCCGAGCTTCTCCGCGCCAAGCTCGGCCGGGTGATGGGCGCGCAGGTGGCGCTTCTGGTGGTGATGAAGGGCCTGCCGCTGACCTATTCCAAGGACATGCAGGAGGACAAGCAGCAGCTTTTCGACGCCGCCGACACGCTGATGCTGGGCCTCGCTGCGATGGAGGGTATGGTCCGCGACATGGCGGCCAACCGCGCGGCGCTGGCCGCCGCCGCCGCCTCGGGCTTCTCCACCGCGACCGACCTCGCCGACTGGCTGGTTCGCACCCTGAACCTTCCCTTCCGCGAGGCGCATCACGTCACCGGTTCGCTTGTGCGCATCGCCGAGGCGGCCGGCTGCGACCTGCCCGAACTGAGTCTCGGGCAGATGCAATCGGTACATCCCGGCATCACGGCGGAGGTTTTCGACGTGCTCGGGGTGGAAAACTCGGTCCGCTCACGCATTTCCTACGGCGGGACGGCGCCCGAGCGGGTGCGCGAGCAGATCGCCCGCTGGCGGGGGGTGCTGGGATGAGGGCGTTGCTTCTGGTCGCGATTCTGGCGCTTGCGGCCTGCGGGGCCGCGGCGCCGCCCTCGGCCCCCGACGGGCCGGACCTCACGGATTTCTGGAGCGACTGACCGATGCCGCCCACCCGTTATCTATGGCTTGCCCTCGCAATCTGGGGGACGATCCATCCGATGTATTACTTCATCGGCTGGTTCATGCAGAACGAGTGGTCGATCCTGGCGATGGTCGATGCCTGGCATGCCAACCTCGCCACCTCTGGCCTCGTCTGGGACCTTACGGTCGCCGCGGTCACGCTGACGATCTGGGTGATCGTCGAGAGCATTCGCACGCGCAACTGGCGCGGCCTTTGGGCGATCCCGGCAACCTACTGCATCGGCGTCAGCTGCGGGCTGCCGCTCTATCTGTTCCTGCGTCCGGTCGCCGTGCGCGTGGCCTGATCGCGTAGACCCTGCAACCGCGGGAGGCGGGCTTGGACCATTTCCTCTATCGGGACGGAGAGCTTCACGCCGAGGATGTCTCGCTGCGTGACATCGCGCAAGCCGTGGGTACGCCCTTCTACTGCTATTCGACCGCCACGCTTACCCGCCACTACCAGCTCTTCGCCGAGGCGCTGGCGCCGCTGCCGCATCTCGTCTGCTTCGCGGTCAAGGCCAATTCCAATGTCGCCGTGCTGAAGCATCTGGGCGATCTCGGCGCCGGGATGGACGTCGTCTCGCTAGGCGAATACCTGCGCGCGCGCGCGGCCGGCGTGCCGGGCGAGCGGATCGTCTTTTCCGGCGTCGGCAAGACGCGGGCCGAGATGCGCGCCGCGCTCGAGGGCGGGATCCGCCAGTTCAACGTCGAATCCGAGCCCGAACTCGAGGCGCTTTCCGAGGTCGCCGACAGCCTCGGCGCAACCGCCCCGATCACGCTGCGCGTCAATCCCGATGTGGACGCGCGGACCCACGAGAAGATCGCGACGGGGCGCAAGGAGGACAAGTTCGGCGTGCCCCTCGCGCGGGCGCGCGAAATCTATGCCCGCGCCGCCCGGCTGCCGGGGCTGCGCGTTGTCGGCATCGACATGCATATCGGCAGCCAGCTTACCGACCTCGCGCCCTTCGAGGCCGCCTATACGCGGATGGCCGACCTGACCCGCTTGCTGCGCGCCGATGGCCATGAGATCGAGCGGCTCGACCTCGGCGGGGGGCTGGGCATCCCATACACCCGCTCGAACGAGGCGCCGCCCCTGCCCACCGATTACGGCGCGATGGTCCGGCGCGTCCTCGGTGATCTCGACTGCGAGATCGAGATCGAGCCGGGGCGGCTGATCGCCGGCAATGCCGGCGTGCTGGTCGCGCAGGTGATCTACCGAAAGGAGGGCGAGGGGCGCGACTTCCTGATCCTCGACGCGGCGATGAACGACCTCATCCGCCCGGCGATGTACGGTGCGCATCACGACATCGTGCCGCTGACCGAGCCCGAACCGGGCGTCGCCCTCGCCCCGGTCGATATCGTCGGCCCGGTCTGCGAGACCGGCGACACCTTCGCCCGCCAGCGCCCGATGCCGCCGCTGGCGGCCGGCGATCTGGTGGCGTTCCGCTCGGCCGGGGCCTATGGCGCGGTGATGGCATCGGAATACAATACCCGGCCGCTGATCCCCGAAGTGCTGGTGAAGGGGGATCACTTCGCGGTTATCCGCGCCCGCCCGACCTTTGACGAAATCCTCGCCCGCGATACTCTCCCTCCGTGGATGTGAACGAGAAGCGAATGGCCCGCCCCGCCGATCACGCGACCGCCATCACCCGCGCGGTGCGGCTCACCCAGGCGGGGCTCCTGGTGGAGCGGCTGGCGCAGGCCTTCTGGCTGCCCGTCGTGCTCGCACTCCTCGCCTTCACCGTCATTGCCTTCGACCTGCTGTCGATCCTGCCCGGTCGTTGGGCCGGCTGGGTGGCGCTCGGTTACGGCTTCGTCCTCGTGGTCACGCTGGTCCTCGGCCTGCGCCGGTTCCGCTTGCCGCATCGTGCCGAGGCGATTGCGCGGCTCGATCGAAGCCTTCCCGGCCGGCCACTCGCCGCGCTTTCCGATGCCCAGGCGATCGGCGGGAACGACCCGGCCTCGACAGCCTTGTGGTCGGTGCACCGCGCGCGGATGCTGGCGCTGGCCGGCCGCGCGCGCGCGATCGGTCCCCGCCCGGCTCTGCCCCGGCGCGACCCCTATGGCCTCCGCCTCGTCGCGCTGACCGGCGCGGCGGTGGCGCTTCTCTTCGGCCAACCCACCCGCATGAGCGAGGTCAGCGGCCTGACCGCGCCGGCCGGTGCCGCCATCGCGCCCGCCTGGGAGGGCTGGATCACGCCCCCCACCTATACCGGCCGCCCGGCGCTCTACCTCAACGAGATCGCGCGCGAGACTTTCGAGATTCCCGCCGGCTCGCGCGTCGTCATGCGGCTTTACGGCGCCGAGGGCGCGCTCAGCGTCGAGCAGGCGCTCGGCGGTGAAACCAGTGCCGACGATACCGGACAGGTGATGGAATTCCCCGCCCTCGAGACCGGCCGCCTCGCCGTCGAGGGGCCGGGCGGGCGTGCCTGGTTTGTCCTCGTGACCCCCGACGAGGCGCCCGAGGTCACGGCGACCGAACGGATGCGCCGGGGGCGCGGTGGCGTTCTCGAACAGCCCTTCGCCGCCGAGGACGACTACGGCATCGTCTCAGGCGAGGCCGAGATCGTGCTCGACCTCGACGCGGTCGAGCGGCGCTACGGCCTGACGCTGCCGCCCGAGGATCGCGAACCGCTGCGGCTGGATCTGCCGCTGCCGATGACCGCCAACCGCGCCGAGTTCGAGGACGTGCTGCGCGAGGACCTGTCCGACCATGTCTGGGCGCATCTTCCGGTGCGCGTGGTTCTGCGCGTGGCCGATGCCGCCGGCCAGTCGGGCGAGAGCGAAACCATGGACGGCATGCTGCCCGGCCGGCGCTTCTTCGAGCCGGCTGCGCTGGCTGTCGCCGAACTGCGGCGTGACCTGCTGTGGAACCGCGAGAACGCGCCGCGCGCCGCGCAGCTGATGCGCGCCATGCTGCACCGCTCCGACGGGGCCTTCCGCGCCGAGGCGGCGCCGGGGGAATTGCGCGGTGCCGTCGACCATATCGAGGCCCGGCTCGACCGGGGGCTGAGCACCGAGGCGCGCGACGAACTGGCCGCGCGGCTGTGGGACCTGGCGCTGCTGATCGAGGAGGGCGAGCTTGCCAATGCCCGCGAACGGTTGCGCCGGGCGCAGGAGATGCTCGACCAGGCGATGCGCGACGGGGCCTCGCCCGACGAGATCGCGGCGCTGATGGAGGAGCTGCGCGAGGCGATGCGCGACTATATCCGGATGCTGGCCGAGCAGCCGCGCGAGCGCGGCGAGGCCGATCCGGGCGAGCGGATGCAGATCACCGGCGACCAGATCCAGGAGCTGATGAACCGCATCCAGGAGCTGATGGAAGAAGGCCGGATGGACGAGGCCGCCGAGCTGATGGCGCAGCTCAACGCGCTCCTCGAGAACCTGCAGGTGACCGAGGGGCCCGGCGAGGGCGGCGAGCCGATGCCTGGCGCCGAGGCGATGGAGGGGCTGGGCGACACGCTCTCGGATCAGCAGGACCTCGCCGACGACACGTTCCGCGAATTGCAGGACCAGTTCGGCCGCGGCGAGGAGCGCGGCGAGGGCGAAGGCGAGGGC
>SLPP01000296.1 GCA_007131945.1 Paracoccaceae bacterium
ACGGGGACACGTTCCTCGGCGGCGAGGACTTCGACATGCGGATCGTCAACTACCTCGCCGACGAGTTCAAGAAGGAGCACGGGGTCGATCTCAGCCTCGACAAGATGGCGCTGCAGCGGCTCAAGGAAGCCGCCGAGAAGGCCAAGATCGAGCTCTCCTCGGCGCAGCAGACCGAGATCAACCAGCCCTTCATCTCGATGGACAAGCAGACCGGCCAGCCGCTGCACCTGGTGATGAAGCTCACCCGCGCCAAGCTCGAAAGCCTGGTCGACGACCTGATCAAGCGCACGATCAAGCCCTGCCAGCAGGCGCTGAAGGATGCCGGCCTCTCGAAGGGCGATATCGACGAGGTGGTCCTGGTCGGCGGCATGACCCGGATGCCGAAGGTGATCGAGGAAGTCACCAAGTTCTTCGGCAAGGAGCCGCACAAGGGCGTCAACCCCGACGAGGTGGTCGCCATGGGCGCGGCGATCCAGGCCGGCGTGCTGCAGGGCGACGTCAAGGATGTCGTGCTGCTGGACGTGACGCCCCTGTCGCTGGGCATCGAGACGCTGGGCGGCGTCTTCACCCGGCTGATCGACCGCAACACCACCATCCCGACGAAGAAGTCCCAGGTCTTCTCGACCGCCGAGGACAACCAGTCGGCGGTGACGATCCGCGTCTTCCAGGGCGAGCGCGAGATGGCCGCGGACAACAAGCTGCTCGGCCAGTTCAACCTCGAGGGGATCCCGCCCGCGCCGCGCGGCATGCCGCAGATCGAAGTCACCTTCGACATCGACGCCAACGGCATCGTCAGCGTCTCGGCCAAGGACAAGGCGACGGCCAAGGAGCAGAAGATCACCATCCAGGCCTCGGGCGGGCTGACCGACGACGAGATCGACAAGATGGTGAAGGATGCCGAGGCCAATGCCGAGGCCGACAAGAAGCGCCGCGAACTCGTCGAGACGCGGAACCAGGCCGAGAGCCTGATCCACTCGACCGAGAAGTCGCTGGCCGAGTATCGCGACAAGGTCGATCCGACGACCGCCGAGGCGATCGAACTCGCCGTTGCCGCGCTGAAGGAAACGCTCGAGGGCGAGGATGCCGAGAAGATCAAGTCCGGCATCAACAATGTCCGCGAGGCGTCGATGAAGCTGGGCGAGGCGATCTACAAGGCGCAGGCCGAGGCCGCCGAGGCCGAGACCGCGTCGGAAGACGAGCCGCGGCCGGTCGATGACGACGTCGTCGACGCCGAGTTCGAGGATCTCGACGACAACGACAAGCGCAAGTAACGCGCGGCGACCAGTCAGGCCCCGGCCGGTGACCCCGGTCCGGGGCCTGCGGTTTCAACACGAGGTCCGGAATGGCAAAGCGGGATTTCTACGACTTGCTGGGCGTCGAACGCAGCGCGTCGGCCGACGAGATCAAGAAGGCCTATCGCCGCAAGGCCAAGGAACTCCACCCCGACCGCAACAAGGACGATCCCGGGGCCGAGGCCGCCTTCAAGGAGGTGAACGAGGCCTACGAGGCGCTCAAGGACCCCGAGAAGAAGGCCGCCTACGACCGCTTCGGCCATGCCGCCTTCGAGGCCGGCATGGGCGGCGGCGGCCCGCGCGGCCCGCGCGGCGGCATGCATCCGGGGGCCGATTTCTCCTCGGCCTTCTCGGACGTGTTCGAGGATCTCTTCGGCGACTTCATGGGCGGCGGGCGCGCCGGCGGCGCGCGGCAGCGCGCGAGCCGTGGCTCGGACCTGCGCTACAACCTGCGAGTGACGCTCGAGGAGGCCTTCTCCGGCGTGCAGAAGTCGATCCGCGTGCCGACCCTTTCGGCCTGCGATTCCTGCAACGGCACCGGCGCCGAGGGCGGCGCCGAGCCGGTCAGCTGCCCGACCTGCGGCGGCATGGGCAAGGTCCGCGCCCAGCAGGGGTTCTTCACCATCGAGCGCACCTGCCCGACCTGCGGCGGGCTGGGCCAGATCGTCAAGAATCCGTGCAAGGCCTGCCGCGGCGCCGGCCGGGTCGAGAAGGAGCGCACGCTTTCCGTCAACATCCCCGCCGGCGTCGAGACCGGCACCCGCATCCGCCTTTCCGGCGAGGGCGAGGCGGGGCTGAGGGGCGGCCCGCCGGGCGATCTCTACATCTTCATCGAGGTGCGCGAGCACCCGATCTTCCAGCGCGACGGGCAGGATCTCTACTGCCGCGTGCCGATCAGCTTCGCCACCGCCGCGCTTGGCGGCGAGGTCGAGGTGCCGACGATGGATGGCGGACGCTCGCGCGTGAAGGTGCCGGCGGGCAGCCAGACCGGCAAGCAGATGCGCCTGCGCGGCAAGGGGATGCCGGTCCTGCGCGGCGGCGGGCAGGGCGACATGCGGCTCGAGCTGATCGTCGAGACGCCGGTGAACCTCACCGCGCGGCAGAAGGAACTGCTGCGCGAGTTCGAGTCGCTTTCCGAGCACAACAACCCCGAAGGGTCGAGCTTCTTTTCCAAGGTGAAGAGCTTCTGGGACGGGATGACCGGCTGAACCGGGACCGTCGGGGCATGGCGGGATGACCGGGTGCTCAAGCTTGAGCAGTTCCGCAAGCCTCTGACAAGTCTGCGGTAATCGGCGCCGTTAACCACAACGAAAGCTTTGCGCCGGATGCCGCGCGATCGCATCCGGTGGTGCACCGGGCCGGCGTTAAGCTCCGCGCCACTTCGTTAACCCTTTGTAAACGGGTGCGGCGCAGGGTCCGGCCATGTCGCGCGATCCCGCCCAGTCCGAGCCGTCCCTGCCGCTGTTCGCACCGGATGCCGCGGCGGATGACGAGGCGGCGGCCGCGGCGCTCGTCGAGGGGGCGAAGCTGCCTTCCTACATCCGCGACCATCGCAAGCGGCTGCGCGAGCGGTTCCTGCAGGGCGGCGCGCAGGCGATGCCGGATTACGAGCTTCTCGAGCTGCTGCTCTTCCGGGCCATCCCGCGGCAGGACGTCAAGCCGCTCGCCCGGCAGCTGATCGAGGTCTTCGGCGATCTCGCCTCCGTCGTCTCGGCCCCGCAGGGCCGGCTCCTGCAGGTTCCCGGCGTCGGCGAGGCGGTGATCGTCGAGCTGAAGCTGGCCGAGGCGATGGCGACGCGGCTGGCGCGGGCGAAGGTGCTGAACCGGCGGGTGATCTCGAGCTGGGACGCGCTCCTGGACTACTGCCACACGACGATGGCGCATCGCGAGACCGAGCATTTCCGGGTGCTGTTCCTCGACCGCAAGAACTGCCTGATCGCCGACGAGGACCAGGGCCGCGGCACGGTCGACCATGTCCCGGTCTATCCGCGCGAGGTGCTGCGCCGGGCGCTGGAACTGAACGCCTCGGCGCTGATCCTGGTGCACAACCATCCCACGGGCGATCCCAGCCCCAGCCAGGCCGACATCGCCATGACCGAGCAGATCCGGCTCGCCGCCGAGGCACTGTCGATCACGCTGCACGACCACCTGATCATCGGCAAGGAGCGCGAGGCGAGCTTCCGCACGCTGGGGCTGATCTGAGCCCCAGGCGGCCCGGATCGGGCGCAACGCGGCCCGGCGGCGGCCGTGGTCCACGCGTGGACGTTCTGCCAAGTACATGATTGTTCGCGCGAATTCGCGCGCGTTAACCACAACGAAACTTTCGGGATCGCCGCTTCGGACCCGGCACCGCGCCCGCCGCTCGGCGCGATCGGCCTGATCCGACCGCGTCCGGCTCCGGGATCGTTTGCCGGTTTTCCCCGCCGCGCCCCGGCGCCCGGGCGTGCCGCATGTCCGGGAAGCGAAAAACCGGTTCCCACTTTTTCGCGACATGCTCTATGCAGACCCAAACGGAGGGCCGGGCATGCAGCGTGACGGGGCGCGGGACAGGGTGGGCATCGTCGTCAACGGCGTCTCGGGCCGGATGGGCCGGATGCTGGTGCAGGTGATCGGCGAGAGCGACCGGGCGCGGCTCGCCGGCGCGCTGGAACGCCCCGGCCACGACTGGGTCGGCCGCGACCTCGGCGAGATGCTCGGCGGCGCGGCCTCGGGCGTGACGGTCGGCGACGACCCGGCCGCGGCGCTGGCGCGCGCGCAGGCGGTGGTCGACTTCACCGCGCCGGCGGCGAGCGTCGCGCTGTCCGGTCACGCCGCCGATCACCGCGTCGCGCACATCATCGGCACGACGGGGCTTTCCGGCGCGGACCTGGCCGCCATCGGCGCGGCGGCGACGCGCACCGCCGTCGTCCGCGCCGGCAACATGAGCCTCGGCGTCAACCTGCTGGTCGAGCTCACCCGCCAGGTCGCCGCCGCGCTCGATCCCGACTGGGACATCGAAATCGTCGAGGCGCATCACCGCCACAAGGTCGACGCGCCCTCGGGCACGGCCCTGATGCTCGGCGAGGCCGCCGCCGCCGGGCGCGGCACCGCGCTGGCCGAGGTCTCGGCGCGCGGCCGCGACGGGATGACCGGGCCGCGACGGGCGGGCGATATCGGCTTCGCCGTCCTGCGCGGCGGCGACATCGTCGGCGAGCACGAGGTCGTCTTCGCCGCGACGGGCGAGCGCATCCGGCTCGGCCACATCGCCACCGACCGGGCGATCTTTGCCCGCGGCGCGCTCAGGGCCGCGCTCTGGGCGCAGGACCGGCCGCCCGGCGCCTACGACATGCGCGACGTCCTCGGCATCGGCGGAAACCCGCGCAGCTGAGCCGCGCCACTGATCCGACCGCGAGCGTCCTTCGTAACCCTGGTAAAATGCCCCTGACCACAGGAGTCGACGCCATGCGCACGCTCGCCCTCGCCGCCCTTCTCGCCGGCCTCGCCGCCCCCGTCGCGACCCCGGCCGCCGCCTTCGAACGGATCACCGACGCAAGCGACTTCTCCCGGACCGTGGTCGGACGCGACCTGACGCGGTTCGGCATCCGCCTTCAGGTCACGCCTGAGGGCGGCATCGAGGGCCGCGGCTTCGGCTATCCGGTCACCGGCGAATGGCGCTGGGAGAACGGCTTCTTCTGCCGCGACATGGACTGGGGCGGGACCGAGATCGAATACAACTGCCAGGCCGTCCTGCGCGACGGCAACCGGGTGCGGTTCATCTCCGACCGCGGGCAGGGCGACTCGGCCGACTTCCGCCTGCGCTGAGCCGCCCGCCCGGCGCTCGGAAGACCGGCACTCGGAAGACCGGCACTCAGAAATCGACCGCGATTCCCTTGCACTCCCAGTCCCCGTAGCGCACCGGCTCGGGCCCGTCGCGCCCGCCCAGCTCCTTCGGCATCGACTTCGCCGCGGCCTCGGCCGCCTTGCGCCGCGCGGCGGCCTCGGCAAGCGCGCGGCGGGCGGCGGGCGGCAGGTTCTTTTGGTCGTCTTCGGTCATCGGTCCGGCTCTGGCCTGCGGGGTCGGGCTCGTCTATGGGCAGGATAGTGCCCCCGCCCCCGCCCGGCAAGGAGACCCGATGCAAAGCCGACGCCGCGCCGCCGCCACCGAGGGCGATCCGCGCCGCCTCGCCGCGGCTTTTCTGCACCGGGTCCTGGCCGAGGGCAGGATGCTCGACGAGGCGCCGGGCGGGACGGATGCGGCGACCGCGGCCCGCGCCCGCCGCCTGGCGCTGACCGCGCTGCGCCAGCTGCAACGCGCCGATGCGGTGCTGAAGCCGCTCCTGCGCAAACCGCCGCCGCCGCGGGTGCAGGCGGTCCTGCGCCTCGCCGTGGTCGAGATGCTGGAACTGGGCGCGCCGGCGCATGGCGTGGTCGATGCCGCGGTCGCCGCGACCCGCGCGCTGCCGAAGGGCGCGGCCTTTGCCGGGCTGGTGAACGCCGTCCTGCGCCGCGCCGCCGCCACACCGCCCGCCGACTGGGCCGCCCTGCCCGTCCCGCGCCTGCCCGACTGGCTGCGCCGCCGGCTGGTCGCGTCCTGGGGCGCGGAGGCGGTGGCGGCGATCGAGGCCGC
>SLPP01000356.1 GCA_007131945.1 Paracoccaceae bacterium
CGAAGGCGGGCATGGCCGAATCGTAGCGCACGCCCAGATCGTCGAGCACCGCCTGGCCGCCGCGGCGCGTGTAGTCCGTCAGGAAGGCGTCGCCGTGATGCCAGGTATGGCCGGTCTCAGCGCCCGACGCCCCGGTAACCGCCGTGCCAGTAGATCAGCGCATCCTCTTCGCTGCCGGCGCGGATCGCCACGACCCGGCCGATGACGATGGAATGGCTGGCGCGGTCGATCATCTCCTCGACGCGGCAGTCGAGCGCCACGGGGGCGTCGGCGAGAAGCCGCGCGCCGGTCCTGGCGGTGACCCAGTCCGCGCCCTCGTAGCGGGCCGCGCCCCTGATGCCGCCGAAGCCCGAGAAGCGCTCGGCCACCGGCTGGTGACGGGCCGCCAGCGCGTTGACGCCGAAATGCCCGTAGCGTTTCAGCAGCGGCCAGCTCGAGGAGCCACGATTGACGCAGATCAGCACCTGCGGCGGCTCGGCCGAGAGCGAAACCGCCGAGGTCACGACGAGGCCCGAGAGATCGTCGCCGGCGCCCACGGTGATGACGCTGACCGAGCCCACGAAATGCCGCATCGCGCCGAGGAACGCGGCCTTGGCCGGCCCCGTCGGGGGCGCGGCCGTCTGCGGGGCGGTGCTCATTCCGCGGCCTGCGCCATGCGCGGGTTGCGAATGCCCGCCTGCTCCAGCAGCGGCAGGACATTGTCGCGGAAATACGGGAACTCCTCGGCATAGTCGATGAACGAGAGCGTCGTGCCGGCGAAGCCGGCGCGGTGCAGCGACAGGATCCCCTCGGCCACCTGTTCGGGCGTGCCGATCAGCGGGAAGCCGCCATGGCCGGCGGCGAAGCGGTCGCGGATCAGCTTCATCAGGTCGTGCGGGAAGCTGTGGGCATGGGCGAATTGCAGCCGGATCAGGTTGTCGACGGCCTCCCAGTCGGCATTCTCGTCGGCAGTGTGGCGCAGGTAGTCGCGCGCCTCCTTCTCGGTCGGCCGGCAGATGACATGGCTGAAGGTCAGCACGTCGACGGACCGGCCCTTGCCGCGCGCCTGGTCCTTCAGTTCGGCGATCTCGCCGCCCGATCGGTCGAGGTCGATCGCCGGGGTGAAGAGGAAGTCGGCGTTGCGGGTGGCGAAGTCGCGCCCCTGGGGCGAGCCCGCGGCATTGATGATCGGGACCGAGCCGCGCAGCGGCCGCGGGTCGCCCTTGACGTGCCTGAGCGTCCAGTTCTCGCCCTGCCAGTCGAAATAATCCTCCGAGGTCCAGAGCTTGCGGACGATGTCGAACCATTCCTGCGCGTAGCCGTAGCGCGTCTCGTGGTCGTCGGGCAGCGTCAGGCCGAGGGCCTCGTATTCCGGCTTGTTCCAGCCGGCGACGATGTTGAGCCCGGCGCGACCCCGACCGATCTGGTCGATCGTGGCGATCTGCTTGGCGACGACGACGGGATGGTTGGCGGTGGTGTGGATCGTCGCGAAGACGGCGATGTTGCGCGTCGAGGCGAGGAGCCCGGCCGCCCAGGTCATCGTCTCGAGCACGCCGCCGTGGAAATCGGTCTCGCCGCCATAGCCGATCCAGCGGGCGATCGGCAGCATGAAGTCGATCCCGGCGTCATCGAGCATCCGGCCGAGGCGCAGGTTGTTCTCCCAGGAATTCACCCAGCGTTCGGGCACCTTGGTGACCGACATCCCCGACGAGCAGTTCGTCGAAAAGGTGCCCAGTTTGAAGGCGTTGCCCTCGAGCATCGGATTTGCAGTCATCGGCGCGTCTCCTCCAGGATAGATTTTACGATAGATAATCTATCCAATATTATTGTTGTTCTCAACAGAAATTTCATGCAACTTTCATGCGTCTTTGGAGGCCGCGATGAAACGGAAGAAAAGCCCGCCGGATCAGTCGGGTAGACCGCGACCGGAATTCGACCTGCGCTGGCACCTGGCCGAGAGCCCGGGCGAGATCGAGTTCACCGAGCTGGAATTCGCGCTGATGCGCACCTACGAGGGATTCGCCCGCTGGCAGTCGGAATGCCTGGCCAGCGTCGTCGACCTCGCCGCGTCGGGGGCGGAGAACGCGATGCTGCACATCATCCGGATGAACGACCGGCCGAAGACGATCAAGGACCTTGCCCGGCTCACCAACCGCGACGACGTGCCCAACATCCAGTACAGCCTGCGCAAGCTGATCGGCGCGGGCCTTGTCGAGCGCAAGGGCTCGGGCCGGTCGGGTGTGACCTACGAGGTGACCGAGGAAGGGCGTCGCGTCACCGACGACTATGGCGCCCTGCGCCGCCGGCTGCTGATCGAGGCGATCGGGTCGCTGCCCGACATGCCGGAACGTCTGCGCGAGGCGACCCGCACGCTGAACCTGCTCTGCGGGATCTACGAGGAGGTCGCGCGCGTCGCCGCTACGCATCGCCGCGGCTGACCGGTTCGGCGGCGCGACCGGCGGGCGGTTTCGCTGCTGGTCCTGTTGCCGGGATGCATGCCGCCGGGCGGCGCGGCGCGTCAGGCGGAGGCGGCCTCGCGCAGTCGCAGACCGCCTTCGCGCGCGAGGAACGCGACGATCCGGTCCAGGCCGATGCCGTGGCGAAGCTGCGCCATCACGTAGGGCCGGGTTCCCCGTGCGCGCGCCGTGTCGGCCTCGAGCTGCACCGGATCGACGCCGACATGCGGGGCGAGGTCGGTCTTGTTGACGATCAGGAGGTCGGACCTCGTCACGCCCGGGCCACGCTTGCGCGGTATGTCCTGGCCGGCGGCGGTGTCGATGACATAGAGCGTCAGGTCGGCCAGTTCCGGGCTGAAGGTCGCCGCGAGGTTGTCCCCGCCCGATTCGATCAGGATCAGGTCGAGATCGGGAAAGGCGCGTGTCAGTTCGGCCACCGCGGCGAGGTTGATGGAGGCGTCCTCGCGGATGGCGGTATGCGGGCAGCCGCCGGTCTCGACCCCGCGGATGCGCGCAGCCGGCAGGACCTGGGCGCGCATCAGCGCCTCGGCATCCTCGCGGGTGTAGATGTCGTTGGTGATCACCGCCATCGAGCAGCGCGGCGCGAGGCGGCGCGCGAGCGCCTCGGTCAGCGTCGTCTTGCCGGCGCCGACGGGGCCGCCGATGCCCACCCGGAGGGGGCCGTTCATCTGTCTGTCGTTCATGTGCGAAAGATCCTGACTTCCATGACTTCGTGTTGCAGCGCGGCGAGGTCGCCGGCCAGCGCACAACCGCCCAGATCATCGAGCCCGGCCAGGGCCGCGCGGGCGCCGAGCTCGTCGATCTCGGGCAGGAGGCGTGCGAGAACCCGCTGTCCCTCGGTCTGGCCGAGCGGCACGTGGCGCGTGGCGATCGTGCAGAGATTGCCGGCGAAGGCCTGAAGGTAGAGCCGGGCGACATCGGCCTTCGGCAGGCCGAGCGGGGCGGCGGCGATACCGAGCGCCACGGGCAGCATGCGGGGGGCGATCTCCCGGCCGGTGATCCCCGCCACGGTCCGCGCGAGCGCCGCCCCCTGTTCGGCCCCTTCCCGGCACCGCTCGGCCGAGACCTGGAGCGCGCGGGCCAGCGCATCGAGCGCCACGGCATCCGCGCCGGGTTCGAGCGCGTGGCAGAGGATCACCGCATCCTGCCAGCCCGCCCCGAAACGCAGGATGTTGCGCAGCCACGCCTCCAGGCTGGCCGCATCCCGGACGGTACCCTGCGCGATGACGCGCTCGAGCCCGTGCGAATAGGCGAAGGCGCCTGTCGGGAAGGCGGGCGAGAGCCACTGGACCAGTGTCAGGTGGGCAGGGCCGAGCATCAGTGGTCGTGGTGGTGATGCGCGCGATCGTGGCCGTGGCCGTGCCCCATCGTGCGGCCGTGACCATAGGCGCCGCCTTCGGGCGTGAAGGGCCTCGCGGCGCGCGTGATCGTCGCCCCGAGGCCGCTGAGCATGGCCTCGAGCACATGGTCCACGCGGATGATCAGGCGCTCGGCCTCGATCTGGCAGGGGGTGTGGCGGTTGCCGACATGCCAGGCCAGCCGCGGCAGGTCGCCGGTGACGACGAGCACCTGCTCCTCGGCCGGAACGATGCGGATGCGGCGCCCGTCCTCGAGCTCGAAACCCCAAAAGGCGTCGAGATTGGTCACGTTCGGCAGATCGACGAGGAAGCCTTCGTCCCGGACCGTCA
This sequence comes from Paracoccaceae bacterium, assembly GCA_007131945.1. Classification (GTDB taxonomy): domain Bacteria; phylum Pseudomonadota; class Alphaproteobacteria; order Rhodobacterales; family Rhodobacteraceae; genus Pararhodobacter. The sequence continues at coordinate 4,145 of SLPP01000356.1, forward strand.
CCAGCCGCTTGCGCCGGATCAGGCGGGCGTCGTAGTCGAGCACGACGATGTCATCGCAGGTTTCGGGCGCGGTCTCGAGCAGGCGCGCAACGGCAGGCAGGTCGGTCATCTGGTCTCTTCCGGGATGAGGTCACGATAGACATGCGCCGGCAGCGACTGGCGCGAGAGGCCCATGCAGCGCAGCGCGGCATCGGGCAGCGCGTCGAGCTGGGCCAGCGCCGCTTCGCGCATCGGCCGGTCGAGTGCGGGGTTGAAGCCCAGACCGACCGAGACGAGGTAGCAGTCGAGCGCGGCCGCCTGTTGCGGGCTGAGCGGGGAATTGGCGGGGCGAAGCGGCATCGGCGCCTCCATCAGTCGGATCGACCCCTCCCCGCGCAAGATATAGCACGCATTCGGCGGGATATCTCCGCTTCGGGCGTTCACGTTTTGCTGCGCCGCAGAAATTTCGCGCGATGGTTGTAAAATTGCCGGGTCAGCCTGCATTCTCATCGCCGTCAGAAGAGGAAGTAGCGCTGGGCGAGCGGCAATTCGCGCGCCGGCTCGCAGGTGAGGAGTTCGCCATCGGCGCGGACCTCGTAGGTTTCGGGGTTGACCTCGATGCGCGGCGTCGCGTCGTTGCGGATCATGTCCTTCTTCCGGACCGTACGAGTCTTCTCGACGGCGAGAGTGGCCTTGGCGAGCCCCAGCGCCCCGGCGATCCCGTCCGCCTGCGCGGCGGCGCTGACGAAAAGCACGGCCGACCGTTCGAGCGCGCGGCCGAGCGCGCCGAACATCGGGCGCGAATAGACCGGCTGCACCGGGATCGACCCGTTCGGATCGCCCATCTGCGCCAGCACGATCGTGCCGCCGATCAGCACCATCTCGGGCTTGGCGCCGAAGAAGGCCGGCTCCCACAGCACCAGATCGGCGCGCTTGCCGATCTCGATACTGCCGACATGGCGGCTGATGCCGTGCACGATGGCCGGGTTGATGGTGTATTTGGCGATATAGCGACGCACCCGGAAATTGTCGTTCTCGCCCGTCTCCTCGGCCAGCCGGCCGCGCTGCCTGCGCATCTTGTCGGCGGTCTGCCAGGTGCGGATGATCACCTCGCCTACGCGCCCCATCGCCTGGCTGTCGGACGAGAGGACCGAGAAGGCGCCCATGTCGTGCAGGATGTCCTCGGCGGCGATCGTCTCGCGTCGGATCCGGCTTTCGGCGAAGGCGACGTCCTCGGGGATGTTCTTGTCGAGGTGGTGGCAGACCATCAGCATGTCGAGATGTTCCTCGATCGTGTTGACGGTGTAGGGCATCGTCGGGTTCGTCGACGAGGGCAGGACATTCTGCGAGCCGACGATGCGGATGATGTCCGGCGCGTGCCCGCCGCCGGCGCCCTCGGTGTGGTAGGCGTGGATGGTGCGGTCCCTGAAGGCCGCGAGCGTGTTCTCGACGAAGCCCGACTCGTTGAGCGTGTCGGTGTGGATCATCACCTGGATGTCCATCTCGTCGGCGACGCTCAGGCAGTTGTCGATGGCGCCCGGGGTGGTGCCCCAGTCCTCGTGCAGCTTGAGCGCGCAGGCGCCGGCGCGGATCTGTTCGACCAGTGCCTGCGGCAGGCTGGCATTGCCCTTGCCGGCGAAGCCCAGATTCATCGGCAAGGCGTCGGCGGCCTGCAGCATCCGCCCGATATGCCAGGGGCCCGGGGTGCAGGTCGTGGCCAGCGTGCCATGCGCCGGGCCGGTGCCGCCGCCGAGCATGGTGGTGATGCCCGAATGCAGCGCGTCCTCGACCTGCTGCGGGCAGATGAAGTGGATATGGGTGTCGATCCCGCCGGCGGTCAGGATCCTGCCCTCGCCGGCGATCGCTTCGGTGCCCGGACCGATGACGATCTCGACGCCGGGCTGGGTGTCGGGGTTGCCGGCCTTGCCGATGCCCGCGATGATCCCGTCGCGCAGCCCGATATCGGCCTTGTAGATGCCCGTGTGATCGACGATCAGCGCGTTGGTGATGACGGTGTCGACGGCCCCTTCGGCGCGCGACGCCTGGCTTTGCCCCATGCCGTCACGGATCACCTTGCCGCCGCCGAACTTGACCTCCTCGCCGTAGGTCGTGCAGTCGCGCTCGACCTCGATCACCAGGTTGGTATCGCCGAGCCGCAGCCGGTCGCCGGTGGTCGGACCGTACATGCCGGCATAGGCCCTGCGCGTGATGCGGTATGCCATGTCACAGCTCCCCCATGACCTTCCGGTTGAAGCCGAAGACCCGACGCGCGCCGCCATAGGGGACCAGCCGGACCTCGCGGGTCTGGCCGGGCTCGAAGCGCACCGCGGTTCCGGCGGGAACGTCCAGCCGGAGCCCGCGCGCGGCGGCGCGGTCGAAGTGCAGCGCGGCATTGGTTTCGGCGAAATGGTAATGCGAGCCCACCTGCACCGGCCGGTCGCCGGTATTGGCGACCTCGAGCACGGTGACCGGCGCGTCGGCGTTGAGGATCAGGTCGCCCTCGGCGGGAAAGATCTCTCCGGGGATCACGGCGCGCCTCCGTCAGAACACGGCCAGCGCGACACCGCCCAGGGCGATGGCGCCGCCGGCGAGGCGCGCGACCGCCTGCCCGCGCCGCTGCACGAACAGCCCGAGCGCGATGCCGGCGCCATGCAGCGCCGCGGTCGCCGCGAGGAAGCCTGCGACATAGCTCGCCTGGCCGGTGCCCTCGAGCCCGTGGGCATAGCCGTGCGCGGCCCCGAAGACGGCCAGCAGCACCATCGCGGCGGCCAGCGGCAGGCGCAGGAGCAGCGCCACGGCGAGGCCGAGGACGATGATCGAGGCAAGGATGACGTGCTCGACCAGAGCCAGTTCGGTCGCGCCGAAGCCGACCAGCCCCGAGACCAGCATCGCGGCGAGGAAGGTCGCTGGCGCGGCCCAGATCGCCCTGCCGCCGGCCAGCGCCGCCCAGACACCGACCGCGACCATCGCCAGCAGGTGGTCGAGGCCGAGGATAGGATGCGCGAGCCCGGTGGCGAAACCATCCGCGCCGTGGTCGTGACCCGGATGCGCGAGGGTCGCGGACGGCAGCATCATAAGAAGGGCGGGCAGAAGTCGACGCATGGGCTGTCCTTTCAGCGGATCGGGTTGTGCACGGTGACGAGCTTCGTGCCGTCGGGAAAGGTCGCCTCGACCTGGACGGCATGGATCATCTCGGGGATGCCTTCCATGCATTGCTCGGCGGTGACGACATGCGCGCCCGCCTCCATCAGGTCGGCGACCGACCGGCCGTCGCGCGCGCCCTCGACGACGTGATCGGTGATCAGGGCGACCGCCTCGGGGTGGTTCAGCTTCACGCCGCGCGCCAGCCGGTTGCGGGCGACGATCGCGGCGAGGCTGACGAGCAGCTTTTCCTTCTCGCGGGGGCTCAGGTTCATCGCGCTTTCTCCTCACATCTGCCAGACGCGGGGCAGGGGGCCGGGCCGGAGCACCGCGAGCAGGCGCAGGATCTGCCGGCGCAATGGCCAGCCATCCCCGGCCATCAGTCGAACGATCAGCTTGCCGTCGAAGCCGGAGGCGCCGCCCGCGACGCCGGGCTCGTCCAGCACCGCGCGCACCGGGCCGAGCGCATCCTCCGCCCCGTCCGCGACCAGCGCCAGCGTCGCGAAGGCGCGGGCGTCCTGCAGGACGCCGCGGCCGGCCGCCAGCGACGCGGTCGTCAGGCGCAGCGGCTCGACAAGCACCGGTCGGCCGTCGCGCATGATCCGGCGCCGATCGTCGAAGCGCACCTCGGCGACGCGTTCGCCCATCGCCGCTCGCCCCAGAACGACTGCCTCGAGCATCAGGCAGGCCGCGTCGGAATCGAGTTCGATCAGCGTGTCGCGCCGCAGTGCGCTGCGATCGAACAGGATCGTCTCCTGCGGCAGCCAGTCCAGTCGCGCGCCCGGCCCCAGCCGGTGGCGAACCTCGATACGCGCCGAGGACGCGTCGCTGCGATAGGCGCGCTCGGCGGTCTGCGTGGTCGCCGTCGCGCGGCACCCGGCGGCCAGATCGAGACCGTAGCGGAGCGTGTCGCCCCCGGTCAGGCCGCCCGAGGTGTTCAGGAAGACCACCTCGGGCCCGGTATCGCCGGGATGGATGAAGGCCTTGGCCGAGCCGGCCTGGTAGAGACGGTCCAGCCGCGGCAAGGTCGCCCCGCGGCGCCAGCCGACATGGGCTTCGCCACTGCTGCGTTGAAGGGAAGAAGCTGAACCGGGTGCCATGCCTGCGATCGTCGATGTGCAGAAGTGACATACCGGGCGCCGGGCGCGGTTGCAGCCGCGAGCGACGGTCGCGGTTCCGCCGGCCGGCAAGACGGGGGCGGATGCGTGTTTTTTCATCGGGCCGCTCATCTGTTGGGCATCGGGCTTGCGTCGAGGGCGGCGATGCGGCGGCCTGCGCCGCGGCGCGCGGCTCGGGGAAGGGATCGGACCGGCCCGGCGCCGTCGGGTCGGCAAAGGCGCGAAGCGCTCGTCCCGCGTGACCTCCGGATTCGGATGCGAGAGCCCGACCGCACCGCGGTTGCGCATGCAGAACCTGTCGCCGCGGCCTCGCCGATCGGGCAAGCCTGCCTCGCCGGGTCAGGGGACCAGCACCGCCGCACCCTGGAACCGGCCGTGGCGCAGATCGTCGAGGGCGTCATTGGCGCGGCGAAGGGGATAGCTCGTCGTCTCGGCCCGGATGCCGGCTTTCGGCGCGAGGGCAAGGAACTCGGTCGCGTCCCGCCGGGTCAGGTTGGCCACCGAGCGGAGCTGCCGTTCATGCCAGAGGATGCCGTAGGGGAAGGCCGGGATCTCGCTCATGTGGATGCCGCCGCAGACGACCCGGCCACCCTTGCGCACCGCCCTGAGCGCCATCGGCACGAGCGCGCCCACCGGGGCGAAGAGGATCGCGGCGTCGAGCTGATCGGGCGGGGCTTCCTCGGACGCGCCGGCCCAGACCGCGCCGAGGCGCAGCGCCAGCGCCTGCGCCTCTGCGTCGCCCGCCCGGGTGAAGGCGTAGACCGCGCGGCCCTGCCAGCGCAGGACCTGCGCCAGCAGATGCGCCGCCGCGCCGAAGCCGTAGAGCCCGATCCGCTGCCCGTCGCCCGCCATCTTCAGCGAGCGCCAGCCGATCAGCCCGGCGCAGAGCAGCGGCGCCGCGGCCACCGGGTCGTCGAAACCCTCGAGCGGGAAGGCATAGGCCGCGTCGGCGAGAACATGGGTGGCGAAGCCGCCGTCGCGGGTGAATCCGGTGAACTGCGGATCGTCGCAGAGATTCTCGCGCGCCTCGCGGCAGTAGTCGCAGCTTCCGCAGGTATGCCCCAGCCACGGAATGCCGACGCGGGTGTCGATGCCGGGACCGGCCACGCCCGGCCCGAGCGCCTCTACCTGGCCGACGATCTCGTGGCCCGGCACCACGGGCAGCATGCCGCCGGCAAGCTCGCCATCGACGACATGCAGGTCGGTGCGGCAGACCGCGCAGGCCTCGACCCGGACGCGGATCTCCCCCGGGCCGGGCTGCGGCAGGGGGCGTTCCTCCCAGACCAGCGGCTCGCCGACCCGCCGCAGGACCATGGCCCCCATCGCCGCGCCGGTCGCGGGCGGCGGGGCAGCTTCCCGCGTGCCGGTCGTCATGTCCTGTCTGCCTCCCGTCGCGAAACACGTCATCGGCCGCGATAGTGTCACGGCCCGTCCATGCTGCCAATCCGGCCGCGATCGCCGGTCGCGATCACCGGCCGGGCGAATGCCGCGACCCGGCTGCCGTCAGCGTGCGGCGCGCGCGCGCGTGACCAGCATCACCAGCGCCGCGAAGCCGAGAGCCACGCCGAAGAGCGTAATCGACCCGGAAAGGTCCTCCATCAGTTCGGGCCTCAGCGCCAGCGCGCCGGCCAGCGCCACCATCACCGACCCGCCGAGAAGCTTCAGCGCGCGTCCTTGGCTCTCGCCCATGCGGCCGAGGCTCAGGCCGGTGACGGCGACGGCGAAGATCACCAGCTCGACCGCCAGATAGATCAGCACATAGACCGCAAGAAGCCCGAGGAACGCGGCGCCGCCGATGCCGCGATCGGCGAGAAATCCCGACCAGACGACCGGAAAACCGGCCGTGCAGGGAAGCTCGACCAGCGCGATGCCCGCCGCCATCGCCACTGTCGCACCGATCAGCGCCGGCGTGCCCAGGTCTTCCTGCCGCAGGCGGCGCAGGCGCTGGTAGATGCCGGGCTTCCGGCTCTCGGGAATCGAGAAGCTGATACCGCGCCCATACCAGAAATAGTCCTTGATGCTGACCAGTCCGAAGAGAAGCGCGAGGATCGCCACCGCCCAACGCACCCAGGGCAACGCGAAGGCGAAGGCGAGCACGCTGAACACGCCGGCGATGAAGGCGCCGTAGATCAGCGCCGTTGTGAGCAGGAAGCTGATGCCCACCACCGCCACCCGGCGGCGTGAGCGCGAGGCGACGACCATGCCGAGAAGCAGTGTGAGCACCCAGAGCGAGCAGGGATTGAACCCGTCCACGAAGGCGATCAGCGCCGTCACGCCGAGGATCGAGGCGGTGGCGAGTTCGATCTCGCCGATCACGGGCAGGCGCAGCGTCTCCCGCGGATCCGGGGCCAGCTCGGCGCCCGACAGCGCCGCGGCGATGGCGGCCTCGATCTCGGCGCGCTGGGACGGCGAGTCGCCCGTCCAGACGCGGGGGCCGAGGATCAGGGTCGGGACGAATTCCGCGCTGGCCGAGCGCGCCTCGGCCATCTCGCGGAAGAGCGCGTGGTATCGGTCCGAGCCGGAGAGTTCCATCTCGATCACCCGCAGGCCGGGAAAGCGCTCCTCGAGACCCTCGATCCAGGGCTTCTGGCGCAGACAGACCGGGCAGGTCAGGCTCCAGAAGACGTGCAGCGCCGGGGCCTCGGGCGGCGCCTCCGCCTGCGCCGGCGCCAGGCTCGCGCAGATCAGGGCCAGGCCAAGCCACAGCATGATGAGCGCCCGTCGGAGGCGATTGCGCATGCCGTTCAGCCCGCGAGCGCCCGGGCGAGGTAGCGCACGGCCTTCGCCGGGGTGGCAAGTTCGGGATAGTCTGCCTCGGGGATCGGCAACCCGAAACGCTTGTGCAGGGCGCTGACGAGGTTGAGGAAATCCATCGAGTCGAGGCCGAGGTCATCCTGCAGGTGGTCGTCATCGCTCAGGCTGTCGGGGTCGATGTCGGGGGCGACGGCGGTCAGGTCCTCGACGAAGGCGGCGCGGAGGTCGGCGGGGTTCATAGGGTCTCGGGCTCCTGCAGCAGTCGGTCGATCTCGGCGAGGAAGGTGGCGCCGCGCCGACCATCGCTGACGCGGTGGTCGGCGGCAAGACTCGCGGTCACCGACAGGCGCGCCACGATGGCGTCGCTCTGAACCGCAGGTCTCGTCCGTGGCGTGCCGAAGCCCACCAGCGCCACCTGCGGCGGGTAGATCACCCCGAAGAGCGCGTCCACCCCGGTCTCGCCCAGTGCCGAAACGGTGATCGTGCCCTGCGTGATCTCGCTCATCCGCAACCGCCCGCTCCGCGTCCGTGCGACGATGTCGCGCATGGCCTCCATGATCGCATCGGGGTCCTTTTCCTGCGCTTCGAGGATCGCCGGCGCGATCAGCCCGCCGCCGCGCATGGCGACGGCGAGGCCGCAATGCACCGGCTTCGACGGGCTGTAGGCCTCGCCCTCGTGGCGGCCGTTCAGTTCGGGCACACGACCGAGCGCGCGTATCGTGGCCCGGATCAGGAGCGCGCCCATGAGCAACCGACGGTCCGGCGGCCGTGTGGCGTTCTGCGCGCTCAGCCAGTCCTGCGCCTTCTGCAGATCGATCTCGTGGGCTAGGTAATAGTGCGGGATCTCGCGCTTGGCGCGCGACATCGCGGCGGCGATGGCCCGGCGCATCTCGGCCATGTCGAGGCCGGGCTTTGCCGGGGCGCGCGATGCGGGCGCGGCTTTCCGCGCGGCAGGCTCCTGCGCGGCCAGGTGCTTTTCCACGTCTGCCAGCAGCACCGCCCCGCCGGGCCCGGAACCGGCCACCGCTCCCAGGTCGATCCCCGCCTCGGCCGCGCGCGCCTTTGCGGCAGGCGAGGCGCGCATCGCTTCGTCCGCCCCGCCTCCGGCGGCGACCGGCGCGCGCGGCGGCTCGGCTTCGCGTGCGGGTTCGGGTGCTGAGGGCGGAACGGGTTCAGGTTCCGGGGCGCGGTCCGGTCGCGTTTCCGGTTCCGCCTGCGCTGCGGGCGTGGCGGCGGCGCCCTCATCCGTCTCGCCCGGCGCCCGCAGCCGCGCGAGCGGCGCGCCCACGGGCAGCGTCTGCCCCGGCTCGGCGAGCAGCTCGGCCACCTCGCCGGGTTCGAAGATCTCGATCTCGATCGCGCCCTTCTGCGTCTCGACCACCGCCACGATATCGCCGCGCGCCACCCTGTCGCCGGGCGCCACCAGCCATTCGGTGAGTTTGCCGGCCTCCATGTCGGCGCCGAGCGAGGGCATGGTGAAGACGCTCATTTCCCCAACCCCGGCAGCGCCCGCACCGTCGCGACGATATCGGCGACCTGCGGCAGGGCGGCGGTTTCCAGGTGCTTCGGATAGGGCACCGGCACCTCGGCCGAGCAGACCCGGGCGATCGGCGCATCGAGATGCCAGAAGCAGGCCTCCTGCACCCGCGCCGCGATCTCGCCGGCGAGCGAGCCGGTGCGCCAGCCCTCGTCCACGACCACCGCGCGGCGGGTGCGCGCGACCGATTCCATGATCGTCTCGTCGTCGAGCGGGCGCAGGCTGCGCAGGTCGATCACCTCGGCCTCGATCCCCTCCTTCGCCAGTTCCCCGGCCGCCTCCAGCGCCTTCCAGACCGAGTAGCTGTAGCTGATCAGCGTGACGTCGCGTCCCTCGCGGCGGATCGCGGCGCGGTCGATATCGACCGGACCGGCATTCCCGGCCAGTTTCCCGGCCATGTTGTAGAGCATGACATGCTCGAAGACGATGACCGGGTCGGGCTCCTGCAGCGCGGTCCAGAGCATCCCGCGCGCATCCTCGAGCGTCGCCGGCGCGACGACCCGCAGCCCCGGGATATGGGCGTAGTAGTTCTCGAGGCTGTGCGAATGCTGCGCGGCGAGCTGCCGGCCCGCCCCGGTCGCCATCCGGATCACCAGCGGCACGCCGAACTGCCCGCCCGACATGTGCCTGAGCGTCGCCGCCGTGTTCAGGATCTGGTCGAGCGCGAGGAGCGAGAAGTTAACCGTCATGATCTCGACGATCGGGCGCATGCCGGCCAGCGCCGCGCCGATCCCCGCGCCGGTGAAACCGCCTTCCGAGAGCGGCGTGTCGCGGATGCGGTCGGGGCCGAACTCGGCCAGAAGCCCCATCGAGACCGCGTAGCAGCCGCCGTAGGCGCCGACATCTTCGCCCATCAGGAAGACGCGTTCGTCGCGCAACAGCGCCTCGGTGATCGCGGCGCGACAGGCCTCGCGAAAGGTCGTCTCGATGGCGGGACCCGGAGGGGCCGGTTCGGGCGGTTCCGGCCGCGTCTCGGCGACGGTATGGCGCGCGAGGTCCTCGACCGGCTCCCAGGGCGCCTGCTCGCAGGCCGCGACGGCGTTGCGCAACTGCGCCTCGACCTCGGTCTCGATGGCGTCGATCTCGTCCTGGTGGATCAGGTTGTTCTCCAGCAGCCAGGACTGGAAGCGGACGATCGGCCCCTTCTTGCGCCATTCGGCGACCTCGGCCTTGTCGCGGTACTTCTCGGCGTCGAACATCGAATGCGGCCGGAAACGGTAGGTGCGGCATTCCAGGAACCAGGGTTGCGGCTCGGCGCGCATGGTCTCGACGACCCGCCGCGTGGCGGCCTCGACGGCGACGACATCCATGCCGTCCACGCTCTCGGCCTGCATCCCGTAGCTGGCGGCGCGCGGCACGAAATTGGGGTTGGCCTGGACCCGCGCGACGGCCGTACCCATCGCGTAGAGGTTGTTCTCCAGCACGAAGAGCACCGGCAGCTTCCACAGCGCGGCAAGGTTCATCGATTCGTGAAATTCGCCCTCGGCGAGCGCCCCGTCGCCGAAGAAGCAGACCGTGACCCGGTCCTCGCCCCGCATCCGGTCACCGAGCCCCAGCCCCACCGCCAGCGGCAGACCGCCGCCGACGATCGCGTTGCCGCCATAGAGGTTGGTCTCGGCGTCGAACAGGTGCATCGAGCCGCCGCGCCCGCCGGCGCAGCCGGTGGCCTTGCCGTACATCTCGGCCAGCGCCGATTCCATGCTCATCCCGCGGGCCAGCGCATGGCCGTGTTCGCGGTAGGTCGAGACGACCCGGTCGCGTTCCTCCAGCGCCGCGGAAACCCCGACCGCGACCGCCTCCTCGCCATCGTAGAGATGCAGGAAGCCGCGGATCTTTTCCTGCGTGTAGAGCTCGTAGCACTTCTCCTCGAAGCGCCGGATGCGGATCATCTGCCGCAACAGGTCGCGGACATGGGCGTGGTCGAGTTTCGGCTTGGTCATCGCGGTTTCCCTTCCGGAGCACGGCCGTCAGCCACAGCGGCTTCGGCCGCGGCCACCTGCTCCTTGACGCGGATGAAGCTGTCGGGTGTGACCGAGATCGAGTCGATCCCGCAATCGACCAGGAAGCGCGCGAATTCGGGATGATCGCTCGGCCCCTGACCGCAGAGGCCGATCTTCGCACCGGCCTCGCGCGCCGCGGCGATCACGTGGCCGATCATCCATTTCACCGCCTCGTCCTGTTCGTCGAAGAGATCGGCGAGCTCGTCCGAGTCGCGGTCGACGCCGAGCGTGAGCTGCGTCAGGTCGTTCGACCCGATGGAAAACCCGTCGAACCGCTCGGCGAAGGCCGGGGCGAGGATCACGTTCGACGGAATCTCGGCCATGACATAGACCTGAAGCCCGTTCTCGCCGCGCCTGAGCCCGTTCTCGGCCATCACCTCGAGCACCCGGTCGGCCTCGCCGACCGAGCGGCAAAAGGGGATCATCACCACGACGTTGCGAAACCCCATTTCCTCGCGCAGCCGCCGGATCGCGCGGCATTCCAGCGCGAAACCGGCGCGGTAGCGCGGCGAGGTATAGCGCGCCGCGCCGCGGAAGCCGAGCATCGGGTTCTCCTCCTGCGGCTCGAACCCGGCGCCGCCGATCAGTCCGGCGTATTCGTTGGTCTTGAAGTCGCTCATCCGGATGATCACCGGCCGCGGGTGCTGCGCGGCGGCGATGCGCGCGAGACCGCGCGCCAGCCGGTCGACGAAGAACTCGGTCCTGTCGGCATAGCCCGCGGTGATTTCCTCGATCTGGCGGCGCGCTTCGGCATCGGCAAGCCGGTCGAAGTCCACCAGCGCCATCGGGTGGATGCGTATGTGGTTGTTGATCACGAATTCCATGCGCGCCAGACCCACGCCATCGGCGGGCAGCCGCCACCAGCGGAAGGCGGCTGCCGGATTGGCGAGGTTGAGCATCACCTGCGTGCGCGTCGCCGGCACGGCGGTGGGGTCGAGCACCTCCTCGCGGATCTCGGCGATGCCCTCGTAGACGAAGCCCTGGTCGCCCTCGGCGCAGGAGACGGTGACTTCCTGCTCGTCATGCAGAAGCTCGGTCGCGTTCCCGGTGCCGACGACGGCAGGCAGGCCAAGCTCGCGGCTGACGATCGCGGCATGGCTGGTGCGTCCGCCGCGGTCGGTGACGATCGCGGCGGCGCGCTTCATGATCGGCACCCAGTCGGGATCGGTATTGCCGGTCACCAGCACCGCACCGTCGATGAAGCGGTCGATCTCGCGCGGGCTTTCCAGGATGCAGACGGGGCCCGCGACCGCCGCGTCGCCGATGCTCAGGCCGGTGACCAGCTTTTTCCCCTTGCCCGCTAAGCTGTAGCTGCGATAGGCGCCCGCCTCGCGGCGCGACTGCACCGTCTCGGGCCGGGCCTGGACGATGAACATCGCGCCGTTGTCGCCGTCCTTCGCCCATTCGATATCCATCGGGCAGCCGTAATGCTCCTCGATCACGCAGGCCCAGCGGGCGAGGCGGACAATCTCGTCGTCGTCCAGCACATGGGCGGCGCGCTCGGCCTTCGAGGTCGGCACGGTGCGCGTCGCGCGGCCGCCGTCGCCGCCCGCGTAGATCATCTTCTGCGCCTTGGCGCCGCGTCGCTTCTCGACGATGGGCAGGACGCCCGCCTCGGCCAGCAGCGGCTTGAAGACCTGGTATTCGTCGGGCTCGACCGTGCCCTGCACCACCGTCTCGCCGAGACCCAAGGCGGCGTCGATCACCACCACCTTGTCGAAGCCGGTCTCGGTGTCGATCGAGAACATCACGCCCGACCCGCCGCGGTCGGCACGCACCATCAGCTGCACCCCCACCGACAGCGCCACCTTCAGATGCTCGAACCCCTTCGCCTCGCGGTAGCTGATCGCGCGGTCGGTGAAGAGCGAGGCATAGCAGCGCCGGCAGGCATCGAGCAGTGCCTCCGGGCCGCGGATGTTGAGGAAGGTCTCCTGCTGGCCGGCGAAGCTCGCGTCCGGCAGGTCCTCCGCCGTGGCCGAGGAGCGTACCGCGACATCCGCCGCCTCGCGCCCGGCCTCGGCGCAAAGCGCGGCATAGGCGTCACGGATCGCCTGCGCCAGATCCTCGGGCCAGTCGCCCTGCACGAAGGCCGCGCGCAGGCGCTGGCCGGTCTCGGCGAGGCTCGCCTTGCCGGCATGCATCCGGTCGAGCGCCTCGGCGATCACCGCCCGCAGCCCGTTCGCCTCGACGAATTGCCAGTAGGCATCGGCGCTGGTCGCGAAGCCCGGCGGCACCGACACGCCCTTCGCGCCGAGATGCCGGACCATCTCGCCCAGCGAGGCATTCTTGCCGCCGACGCGGGCGACGTCCCCGCGGCCCAGATCGTCGAACCGGATGACATGCGCTTGTGCTTTGCCCAATCGTCCCTCCCGTGAGCGGTTCCCGTTGTCGCGGGCCAGCCGGCAGGGTGGCCCGACCCGATGATCAAGACTAGACCCGCGCTACCCGGTCCCGCCTTGACCAGGATCAATGCCCCGCCTCCTGCCGACCCCGCGCGTCCGGCTGCCCGGCATCGGCGCCGCGTTCGGCGGCGTCACCAGAGCGACAGCTGGCGGTCCTCCTCGGCATCGGCCCTTCCGGGATCGAAGGCGGAGAGGGTCACGCCGAGCAGCCGGATGCCGCGCCCGGTCGGAAAGAGCGGCGCGAGCAGTCCGGTTGCGGTCTCCACCAGCTCGCCTTCCGTGGCGAAGGGCGCGGCCCGCGTCCGGCTGCGGGTGATCTGGCGGAAATCGGCGTATTTCACCTTCAGCGTCACCGTTCGCCCGCGCAGCCCCCGCGCCGTCGCCTGCCGCCAGACCTTGGCGGCGAGCGCCGTCACCTCGGCCCGCGCCGGGTCGAGCGCGAAGAGATCCACGGCAAAGGTGTCCTCGGTGCCCAGCGACTTGCGCACCCGGTGCGGCTGGACCGGCCGGCTGTCGATGCCGCGCGCGATGTCGAAATACCACCGCCCTGCCTTGCCGAAATGCGTCCGCAGGAAGGCGAGGTCCTTCGCCCGGAGATCGGCGCCGGTATGGATCCCCAGCCGCGCCATCTTCGCCGCCGTCGCCGGGCCGACGCCGTGGAACCTGGCCACCGGCAGCGCGGCGACGAATTCCGCCCCGCGCGCCGGCGGGATCACCGCCTGCCCGTCGGGCTTGTTGATGTCGCTCGCGATCTTGGCGAGGAACTTGCAGTACGAGATCCCCGCCGAGGCGGTGAGCCCGGTCTCGGCCCGGATACGCGCGCGGATCAGCCGCGCGACCTCGGTTGCCGCCGGGATGCCGGGCCTGTTCGCGGTCACGTCGAGATAGGCCTCGTCCAGCGACAGCGGCTCGATCAGCTCGGTGAACTCGGCGAAGATGGCGCGGATCTGGGACGAGACGGCGCGGTAGACCTCGAACCGCGGCTTGACGAAGACCAGATCGGGGCATTTCCGCTTCGCCGTGACCGAGGGCATCGCCGAGCGCACCCCGAAGGCACGGGCCTCGTAGCTCGCCGCCGCCACCACCCCGCGCGCGGCCGAGCCGCCGACGGCGACCGGTCGGCCGCGCAGGGCCGGATCGTCGCGCTGCTCGACCGAGGCGTAGAAGGCGTCCATGTCGACATGGATGATCTTGCGCTGCGCCCGGTCGGCCCCGGTTTCCGCGTCAACCCTGTCGCTGTCTGTCGGTCTCGGCAAGGTCCCGGGTCCTCGCAGGGGCGTGGGTCGCGGGGCTGGCCCCGCGATGCCTGTCTAGCGGATCGACCGATGCCGGAACATCCCCGGGCGATCTGCGGCGGTGGGTCAGTCGTTCCCGCGCGGCGGCGCCTCGACGCCCGCGGCCAGCATCGTTGCCAGCCGGTCGGCGAGGGCGTCGGGACCATGGCGCAGAGGGTCGCCGACCGCGTCGGCCAGCGCATGCAGCAGCACATGCCCCAGCGCCGCCATGTGCAGCGCGACCGCGGTCCGGCGCGCCTCGGCATCCTCGCCGAAGACCGCGGCGATCGCGCCGTACATCCGGTCGGTGATCGGGTGGACCTGCCCGACGATCTCCGACGCGGTGCGTCGCGACACCGAACTCGAGCCCAGCTGCACCGACAGGTACATCAGCCGGAAGCGCGGCAGGTCGGCGAGGTGGAAACCGATCAGCGCGCGCACGACCCGGCCCGCGGCATCGGCACCCGACCCGGCGCCGTCGAGCGCCCGTTCGACCGCCGCGACCTCGGCGCGCAGCGCCGGCAGTGCCAGTTCCGACATCAGATCCGCCTTTGTCGGAAACCAGTAGATCACCGCCTGCTTGCTCACCGCCACGCGCGCCGCCACCGCATCGAAGGTCAGCGCATCGGGCCCGCTTGCGCGCAGCAGATCCGCCGCGGCCTGAAGGATGCGCGCCCGCGTATCGCCCGCCCGCTTTTTCGCCATCGAGATTTCCGTTGCCAGATTACCAAAGGTAAGCTATCGTCCTTACCAACGGTAAGCAATCGGAATTCGCGAGGTGCCGCTGATGGACGCGCTCAGGGTCTACACGTTTCAACCGGGCTGGGGCCTGCCCACGGTCGGCCCCTTCGCGCTCAAGCTCCTGGCCTGGCTCGACCATCACGGCATCGACTACGAGCAGGTGATCGAGAACCGCTCGGACAAGGGGCCGCTCGGCAAGAGCCCCTGGATCGAACAGGGCGATCTGCGGATGGGGGACAGCGACGCGATCATCCGCCATCTTGCGGACCGCAAGGGCCTGCCCGACCCGTTCGCGGCAGGGGACGCCGACGCCGTCCTCCGACTGGGGCTGAAGCTCGCCTTCGAGGAACGCCTTCACCAGATCCTCGAATGGGAGCTTTTCGTGCATCCGGCGGGGCGCGAGGCGATGCGCGAGGCGATCGCCGGCCAGCTCCCGCCGGTTGTCGGCCCGCTGGTCTTCGGCAGCATGTGCCGCCATTTCGGGCGCCAGCTCAAGGCCCGCGGGACTGGCCGGCTTTCCGAGGCCGAGATCGCGGCGGAGGGCCGGCGCCTTCTCGACGGTCTCGCCCTCTGCCTCGAGGAGCGCGGCGGCTGGCTCGACGGACAGGGGTCCGGAATCGCGGATTTCGCGATCTGGGGCCAGGTCGGGCAGATGCTGTCCTGGCCGATGCCGACGCCCGTGGCCCGGCACGCCAAGTCGCTGCCGGCGCTCAGCGCCTGGCACGAGAGACTCCGCGCCGGCCTGCGCCGCCGACCGGGCGCCGCCCGCGCCGGGGCTGGCGCCGTGGCGCCCGCCGCGCAG